>CALIIG010000098.1 GCA_938018155.1 uncultured Prevotella sp. | reverse complement strand
ATTACTCTTTATTACTTTTAATTCTTTACTCCGCGTCCCGCGCAAGCCATACGGCTGCGCGGGACGTTTTGTTGGGGAAGAGACAGATTTGTTATAGTTCAGTTGTAGCAAGCACCGTAGTGGCAGGCAGGTTACGGGTTGGTGCGCTTCATGCCGTTTTGGATAACAATGCCCTTGTAATGCTTGTCGACACGTTGGCCCGAGAGATTGTAGAGTGGGGCAGGATAAGTTGGGACCGGGTTGTTGGGATAACACTTAATGACAGTTGAAACGCCGTTATGGTTATTGATGGAAATTGTAAGGGCTTTGGCATTGGCCGCATTTGACACTGGACGAAAGACAGCGCGGAAAGGCTTTAACGTTTCGGTTCCGATGGCCTGATAGAATTTATTATTGGACGAAACGAACCAATCGTCTTGCTGTATTGCAGTTTTGCAATATGAACCAATGAAGTTATAGCCTTCGGTAGTTTCGATATTGGGTGAGCCTTCAACAATAACCACATTCTCAATTTTATATTCAGGTTTGTTGGTTACGCCATAAATAAAGACGGGTTTGTTAGCTTCGATATTCTTTTTGGAGGAATCGAAGTTGAGTGTATAAGTGTTGTCGGCATTTCTTGTTGAGCCTGTGTAATTGGCCACATGGGCTTCCGGGCCGAAGGTTTCGGCAACTTGTTCTTGCGTCATGGCAAATGGGAGAGCCAATGTGTTCCATGCTCCTGTGTTAAAGGTACGGCAGAGGGTAACATTGGCAGGCCCGGAGGCAAAGGTATTGTTCTCTGCAGTTTCATCAAGCGTTACGTTTGGGAAATTTGGTTTTGCGTAAGTAACAGAAAGGTAATTGATTTTTAATCGGAATTGTTTGGTCGTACTTATGCAGGTAAAGATAATATGATTTTTAACAGTAAGTTCTGAAAGTTCCAACTTTCCATTAATTTTCCCGATATTCTTTTCTGCTATATCGATGCCGTCAATTGAGTAGTGCAGGTTGGTTTTCATTGCAGAGCCAATGGAAATAGCAGTAATGGTAACGCCGTTTTTTGCACGGACAACGAGTTGTCCGCCATTCTGATAAACGAGTAACGTTTTTCCGTCTATTCGGGGATTGGCTGTACCTTTGCCTTTAATAGCTTCGTAGCTGATGTTTTCATCTATATTTCCTACAGTATTTGTAAATTCAGTTACGGTTTTAGTAACGGTTTGTGGCTGGGAGAGGGAACTAATGGGAATAAATAATGATAATAATATAAGGTGTAGTTTTGCTTTTGTTGTCATATCAGGTTCTGATGTTTAATCAGGTTCAGATGGTTGCGGGGACAAAGTTAATAAAATATATGATACGGCAAATGTCTTTATCTGCCTTTTTTATATTGTTTCATAAGAATATGAAAAGGGTGGTACATTATAATAAGGAGAACGTAACGGTAATGAGATTTTGCAAGAATCAGGTTCCCCGAAGACCATGAAAGCGTATTCTTTTAGAAATTCCTACTTAGTTGTGTCAGCAGCATTGGCGTTGTTTTCGGCAGCTTTCTTTTTACGTGCCAAGGCTGTTTTGCGACTCTCTACCTTTCGCTCTTCGGCCTTTTTCGCTGCAATTTTGGCATATTCGTTGTCTGGGTCCTTATCCAAATCGATGCGCATGGTGTGTGCAAAGTTCACAAGGTCTTTGACAACCTCACCTCCACATATTAGCCCTGCAGCAGCAGGAACCCACGCATTGGAGCTGGGGATGGTATGACGGTCGGTGCAAGCCCGCATGTCTTTGGCAGGACAGATGCAATGATAGCGGCAACTGATGTCCTGCTGCTCAATGCTTTCCACCGGCTCTTCAGGACTGTACACTACCTTTAAGTGCTTAACGCTGGTTTTACGAAGTTTTTTTCGTATCACCTTTGCCAAAGGGTCGTTGATGGTTTTCCAAATATCGGTTACCTTAAACTGTGTGGCATCCATCTTGTAAGCGGCACCCATACACGAGATAATCGGGATATTGAGGTCGTGGCAACGCTGTATCAGGTCGAGCTTGGCGGTGACGGTATCAATACAGTCAACCACATAATCGTAGTTGATAAAGTCGAGTTTATCAGCATTATCAGGGAGATAGAACATCTGGTATTTCCTGACGATACACCGTGGATTGATGTCATGCACGCGCTCTTCGGCCACATCAACCTTATGTTTGCCTACTGTGGAGATGGTTGCAAGTAGTTGTCGGTTTACATTGGTAAGACAAACACGGTCGTCATCAATCAAATCGAGAGCACCCACACCGCTGCGTGCCAATACCTCTACAACGTAACCACCTACACCGCCCACGCCAAAAACAGCCACACGCGAGCCGTTAAGTGTGTCGATGGCGGGCTTGCCCAATAATAATTGTGTACGGGAAAACTGGTTTTGCATATCGCTTCGCTATCCTTTAACAACTGCAAAGTTACCGAATTTAGACCAAACGGTCGATAAAAACCTTGCTAAAGCTGTTGTTACATCAGGTGAATATCGCTATCTTTGCGATATAACAAGAAAATCAATATGGAACAAGAGTTTGAAGATTACTGGAAAAGGCACCGGCAGTTATTGATAAAGAACGCACCTACTGCACTTTATGAGGAGCGCAAAAGCAACACAAAGATGAATACGGCAGGCGATTGGCTGCTTTTTATATTGCCTATAATAGTGATGGCGGGCTTTTATGATGCCCGTGTGATAGCAAATGTAATCGTGAATTTTGTGGTTACATTGGTTCTTGGAATTATTGTTTTTGTCAGCACGGAATTATTAAAGCCCTACATTA
>CALIIG010000097.1 GCA_938018155.1 uncultured Prevotella sp. | reverse complement strand
CGTCGGACAATGGGTGTGACGGCCGTCGTACGCGCTGCTGACGGCCGTCGAACGACAAGCCTTACACCATAATGCACAAACCGACAGCCCTCAAACACCCATACATTATAATATAACGGGGGCAGAACGGCAGCCTTTTTCTCTCAGCCTGAAAATATAACGCCATGCCGTTGCGCATTTCGTGCCCAATTGAAAATAACTCAAAAATATGTAGTAACTTTGTCCGCGATATGATATATCCTGCGAATTTTGAAGCCAAAACAGGCTTCGACGAGATACGCTCATTGCTGAAAGCGCAGTGTTTATCAACGCTGGGCAAGAGTCTGGCCGATGAGCTGGCGTTCTCTTCTAACCCCGTTCAGGTAAACCAATGGATGGAAGAGATACGCGAAATGAGGCGTATCGGCGAGGAAGAAGATGCGTTGCCGCTCGTCGATTTCTTCGATGTAAGAGACAGTTTAAAGCGCGTTCGCTTAGAGGGTACGTGGATGGAAGAGGAGGAACTCTTCGATTTGAAGCGGTCGTTAAAGACTATCGACCAGCTGGTTACGTTTTTTTATCGCGGCGAGCCCGTTGGCGACGATACGGCTCCGCGCTACGACGGCGATGACAACAGCGTGCCGGGCCCGGCCGACAATACTGAAAACGATGCCTTTTCGCTAAAGCGATGGACCTGGCCTGCACTGCACAACCTGGCCGACGGCATTGCCACATTCCCCGTTTTGGTGCAGCAAATTGAACAGATTATTGATAAATTCGGACACATGCGCGACACGGCGTCGCCCGAACTGGCACAGATTCGCCGCGAGTTATCGCGCGTAGAAAGCTCCATTTCGCGCATACTCGGCGGCATTTTGCGTTCGGCACAGGCCGAGGGCATTGTTGAAAAGGACGTCGCCCCCACCATGCGCGACGGCCGTTTGGTGATTCCTGTTGCGCCCGCGCTGAAACGAAAGATACACGGTATTGTGCACGACGAAAGTGCATCGGGACGCACGGTGTTCATCGAACCGACCGAAGTGGTGGAGGCCAACAACAAAATCAGGGAGCTTGAAAGCGACGAACGTCACGAAATGATACGCATACTGACGAAGATGGCCGAAAAAATACGTCCGCATGTACGCGAAATGCTCGACAGCTATCAGTTTCTGGCGCAGGTCGATTTGGTGCAGGCCAAGGCACAATTGGCCCGACAAATGCAGGCCTTTGAGCCGCAGGTGCAGGACCATCCTTACATCGACTGGATTCGTGCAGTGCACCCGCTGCTGGCCCGTACGCTGGAGAAGAAGGGCGAAAAGGTAAGGCCGCTCGATATAATGCTGACGCCTGAGAAGCACATTCTGATTATTTCAGGGCCCAACGCCGGCGGAAAGTCGGTATGTTTAAAGACTACGGGGCTGCTGCAATACATGCTGCAGACGGGCCTTAGCATACCTGTTGATGCGCGCTCTACGTGCGGAGTGTTCGGCGATATAATGATTGACATAGGCGATGAACAGAGTATGGAGAACGACCTTTCAACCTATTCGTCGCACCTGCTCAACATGAAGAACATGATTCGGCAGGCTTCGCCCCATACCTTAATATTAATAGACGAGTTCGGAACAGGCACCGAGCCGCAGATTGGAGGTGCTATTGCCGAAAGCGTACTGGGACAATTCTGCCGCCGTGGTGCCTGGGCGGTGATTACAACACACTATCAAAACCTGAAGCATTTTGCCGATTCGCACGACGGTATCGTCAACGGCGCGATGCTTTATGACCGTCATGAGATGCGCCCGCTGTTTCAATTGGCCATAGGCAGGCCCGGAAGCTCGTTTGCAATTGAGATAGCACGCAAGACGGGACTGCCTGAAGAGGTGATACATGAGGCCGAAAACATTGTGGGATCAGACTATATTCAGAGCGACAAATACCTGCAGGACATCGTCCGCGACAAGCGTTACTGGGAACAGAAACGGCAGAATATTCACCAGAAAGAGAAAGAATTGCAACGCCGTATAGAACAGTATGAGAGCGAGGTTACGGGCGTAGAACAGGAACGCAAGGCCATTCTCGACAAGGCCCGGCAGGCTGCTGAAGAGCTGCTTAGGGAAAGTAACCGGCGCATTGAGAACACAATCCGTGAGATTCGTGAGCAGCAAGCCGAAAAGGAATCGACACGACTGATAAGAGCTGAGCTTGATACCTTCAGGCAAGAAGTGGAGAACGACGACTGGAAACAAACCGTAAAGGGCAGGAAAGGTGCCGGGACGATGAGCGAAGAAGACTTTCAAAAGAAGGTCAATCAAATTAAAGCGCGCCGCAAGCGCCACGAAGAACACGTCAGAAACAAGAGCGAACGTGAACAGCGGGCAGCGTCGGCCCTGCGCGAAGCCTCAACGAAGACGGTGGAAAAAGCCGACAATCCCATCACCGTTGGCGCGCAGGTTCGCATAAAAGGCATGAAAACAACAGGCATAATTGAGGCTGTTTCGGGCAAAACGGCAACATTGGTGATGGGCGGCATGCGCACAAAGCTGCCGCTTGATCGCCTGGAAAGCGTTACGGCAAAAGCCTCATCGCAAACCGAAAACGACGCGCCGAAGACACGAATGGACGAAATTAAGGAGAGCTTGCAAAACTTTAAGATGTCGAATATGACACAAAACACCATCGACAGCCATCGTAAAACCTTCCACCAGGACCTTGATATCCGGGGGCTTCGCGGCGATGAGGCACTACATGCAGTGCAGCGTTTTATCGACGATGCAATATTAACGGGCGCACAGCGCGTAAGAATATTACACGGAAAAGGCAACGGAATATTGCGCCAGCTGATACGACAGTATCTCGATTCTGAGCCTGGCGTAATAAGTTTTCGCGACGAAAACGTGCAATTTGGGGGCGCAGGCATCACCGTTGCCGATTTAAGCTGAAAAATTTGGCTGCGTAAAATATTGTTCTTACATTTGCAATATACCCAACTTTATGAAACAAAGCCCGCAAGGCTATAATTAAAAGGAGACACGGCCATGGAAGGAATATTCAGAGATGATATCGAGCTGAGAGAAGTTGATAAGTTTTTTTGCAACGAAATGAAGCGGCAAATACACCGCTATATTAAAGCACACGGCTCAATGTTACTCATGCAAAAGTTTGAGGAAAGCCTGTCGCAGCTGTCGGTTGCCGACCAGGAGGAGGCCGTTGCACGATATATTGACCGTAACAGAAAAGCGGTAGCTGAGATGGACTGGCGCATGCTTGCAGCGCGTGCCATGGCTAATTACTGCGACTCGTTCGGCTATTTCATACGCATGGTAAGCGATGAGGAAACCATGAACTTCTATATTGAGCGCATGAAAGGGAAGTATCTGCGCTTCCATACCGTTGTTGAGAAAAACGGAAAATATGGTTTAAGCGATTACAAAGGGCGCGAAATTCTGTCACCTTCTTACGATTTTATCCGCACTCCCTACTGTTTTGTCGATGACATGCTGATGTTACCGGTCATTGCTGAAAAGGCAGGGAAGATGGGATTGGTGCTGCCTGACGGCAACGATACGGTGGTAGTTCCCTTCGAATACGACAATATTTCGCTGCGAGATGAGGAGCCCTGGTTCGAGCTTACGCAAGGAGGCCGGATAAGTTACTGGCCCAACAAAGAAAGATGAAGAAACGAATAGCAGCACTTTTCGCAACTTTCGGGTTGTGGACAGTGCTTTTTGTATTGCAGAAACCGGTGTTTTTGCTGATGTATGCCGGTGGTTTAACCGAGTGTTTACCTGTTATTTTACACGGCTTGCCACTTGATTTGTCGGTAGCCGGCTACATAACTGCCGTGCCTGCATTGGCTTTAACGGCAAACTCGCTGCCGTTATCGTGCCTGCATAACGACAAATCGGCGCGCATATTTCGATATATTTTGTTCACGTGGACAGCCGTTGCATCGATAGTTGTGGCTGTAGCCTTTGTAGCAAATCTGGCTCTTTACAGCTACTGGAGGTTTCCGTTGGATGCCACTCCCGTCTTTTTTATTGTCTCTTCACCGGCCAGTGCCATGGCGAGTATTACGTGGTGGCAAGGCCTTTTGGGCGTTGGGGCTGTGGCTTTGGTGGCAGCTGGTGTGTTCATGACGTTTAAAAAGCTGTACCGTTATTTCGGTAACAAGCTGTTTACTGCCCGTCCCCGCAAGGCCGAATGGCTGGTAATAGTGCTGCTTACGGCTGCTCTGTTCCTGCCTATACGCGGCGGTGTAACCGTGTCGGCGATGAATACGGGCAAGGCTTACTTCTCCGAGAACCCAACATTAAACCATGCTGCCGTCAACCCTGTGTTGTCGTTTATGGAGAATATGGCTCATCAGGAAGACTTTGCCCATCAGTACAGGTTCATGGATGACGGCGTAGCGCATGCCACATACAAGCGGTTTATACGCGGCAATGCGCCCTTAAACACGCGTCCCGTAAGCGTTCTGCAAACCGATTCGCTGCCTCATCCCGACATCTATCTGATTATTCTGGAGAGTTTTTCCGACACCCTGACGCATATAAAAGGCGTTACTCCCCACCTCAACAGCCTGAAACGGCAGGGCCTTTACTTCTCACGTTTCTACGCAAACAGCTTCAGAACCGACCGCGGTTTGCTCTCTGTTCTCATGGGATCCCCCGCTCCTGCCACCGTCAGTCTGATGAAATTTCCGCGCAAAACCGCCACAATGCCATCGCTTGCAGCCCACTTAAAGCGGGCCGGTTACGACCTTAACTATTACTATGGAGGCGATGCAGACTTCACGAATATGCGCTCGTTCCTCATCAATCAGGGCTTTGAGCATATTACAGAAGACGCTGATTTCCCCATCTCTGAACGCTTAAGCAAGTGGGGTGTGCCCGATCATCTGCTCTTTGCCAAGGCTAAAGCCGACCTTTCGGCACAGGCATCGGCGGGCCATCGCGACATCAACACGCGGCGTCCGGCCTTTACTGTGATTCAGACATCAAGCTCACACGAACCCTTTGACGTCCCCTACCACCGGCTTTCAAACCCTATTCTCAATGCCTTTGCGTACGCCGATGCCAGTCTTGGCAGTTTTATCAGTTACCTGAAAGCCTCCGGACGCTGGAACCAATCGCTTGTAATCATCGTCCCCGACCACCTTGGCGCGTGGCCCCGCAATGCTGACAGCTTTAAGACATGGCGCTTTCATGTGCCCCTTATCTGGACAGGCGGCATGATAAAACGCCCCGAAGTGGTGCCCGTTTACGGCTCGCAGCAGGACATTGCCGCAACCGTTCTGGGACAATTGGGCATTAATCATAGCGACATGACGTTCAGCAAGGACCTCTTTAGCGACGCTTTCCACCACTCTGCCTTCTTTATGATGAACGACGGTTTTGGCTTAATCGACGACGACAACGCAGTAATTTACGACAATAAACTACAGCGTGTGCGCGTCAATACAGGCCTCGCGAAGGGCAAGAACATCAAAAACGGCAAAGCCACAGCGCAGGTTTTGTTCGACGATATTGCACGACGATAACGCGGCAACAACGCCATGGGCTTTAAAACGAAACGAAAATGACAGGTCTTTTTATGAGCATTATACAAACTCTTGCCAATTGGGATACGCACATTCTGCTGTTGCTGAACGGTCTTCACACCCCTTTCTGGGACAGTTTCATGTATTTTTACAGCAACCGCGTGATATGGATACCGCTCTACCTGAGCCTTATCCTGCTGCTTTTCAAAAGTTATTACTACAAGATAGCATTACTTTGCATCGTGGCCTGCATTGTTGTGGTGTGCATCAATGACCAGTTAACCTCAACCTTCCTGCGGCCATGGATAGCCCGTTTGCGCCCTGCCAATCTGGAAAATCCCCTATCTCAGTTTGTCCATGTGGTGAAAGGGTATCGCGGTGGTGCTTATGGCTTCCCCTCTGCACACGCTTCCAACTGCTGGGGAGTGGCCTTTTTCCTAATGTATTGTTTAAGGAGGCGGGCCATATCATTGGCTCTTGCCATGTGGGCACTGCTTACAATCTACTCGCGAATGTACCTTGGCGTGCATTATTTCGGCGATATTCTCGCAGGCACAACAATAGGATTCACCATTGCTTCGGCTGTTTACTACGCGCTATGCCGGTGGAAACCCGATGCAATGACACAACTGCGCACCCTGCCCCACGATGCCAGTCGCCGGCTTACATGGCTTCCTCCCACCGTCTATACGGCAACGGTGGTCGTGCTTCTTGTTGTGTCAGCCCTGTCTTTATTTGCATGTTGATAGAACCCATTGCCCATTTTCGTTCGCCTTTCAGCTCCAAATTCGGCATCCCCAGGCAAAGCGGGCTGGTTGAAGAGCTTGAAGGGACTATTGTTTTTGAACCGAAATACCGAAACACCGATGCGTTGAGGGGTATTGACGGCTTCGATTTTTTGTGGCTGATATGGGAGTTCTCAGCCAACAAACATGCGGCAACCAGCCCTGTTGTAAGGCCTCCCGTGCTGGGAGGCAACCAGCGAGTGGGCGTGTTTGCTACGCGGTCGCCGTTCCGTCCCAACGCCATAGGACTGTCGTCAGTACGGTTAAAGAACGTAATATGGAAAGGCGCGCAAGGCCCTGCCATCGTTGTGACGGGAGCCGACCTGATGAATGGTACACCCATTTACGACATAAAGCCCTACGTTGGCTATGCCGACTGCCACCCTCTGGCCCGTTCGGGCTTTGTCGACAGCCACCCCACGCAGCGTCTTCGCGTAATAATTCCCGACGGCTGGCAGCGGCTTCTCGGCACCGCAAAGGTTGATACGCTGCGTAAGGTGCTCGAATTAGACCCTCGTCCCCATTATCATACTGACGACCAAAAGCTGTACGGCATGCCCTTTGAGGGCTTTGATATTCACTTTCGCGTGCAGAATGACATCCTGACTGTTGAGCCATGCCCCGGCGATGAGCCTGCCTGTGCCTCCCCGTTATAATACCCATCGCCTTACATTTGCAAGGTAACATCGCCAATTTACGCGTTTATTGTAATCGTTTACTTGCAAAATAATAGCGATTACAAGCTTATATCATACTGAAACAGGACAAGCACAGGACAAGTACAGGACAAGCACAGGACAAGCTCGCCACGGTAAACGTAAACCTCATAAAGCTCATTGGCATTATTGGTGAGGGCCAAATGTCGGTAAAAGACATCATGCAGGCCGTGCATTTAAAGGGCAGAGACAATTTCCTCAACATGTATTTGCAGCCTGCCACCAGTGCAGGATATGTGCGTTTATTATATCCCGGCACGCCGCGACACCCGCGACAGAAATACCTGCTCACCGAAAAGGGTATGGCACTTTATCACCAGCTAAACGCATAAACAACGACGGGTAAGGCCGGTAACGACAGTCTGCTGTACGCAGCACGCTTATTTTCTTCAGCCTCTGTTTGCCATACCTGAAACCTTTGCATCGTAAAGGTCATTGTCCGACGACCGTCGTACGCGCTGCTGACGGTCGTCGAACGACGGGTGTGACGGCCGTCAGCAGCGCGTACGACGGCCGTCAGCAACCAGCCTTACACGGCAATTGAAAAATAATTAACACGCTATGCTGCCGGCAATACATGGGAAAGGAAAGAACATTGTTTCGTAATACTCAACAGAACAAGGCCCTGTAAGCATTCCGGCATAGAATTATTCTGTATCAAAATCAAGGATAGCAAATGCCTGCTTTTGTGCGAAACACTGCGCACAACAGTCGGCATGAAGGCTTTGCAGACGATAATAATGCCGGCCTTTACATGGCAGACGGAACCGATGACGGTTCACCGTTCCAGCCACAACGTGAGAAAAGCTGTACGTTTGTAACGCCGGGCATAGATAAAAAGGGCTGTTCACAACAAAATTCGCATCACATTCTCATCTGCCATGCGGTGTTTCTGCATGCAGATAAAAACCCTTTTCCACGTAAAAGACAGCGAAATCAGCGGTTGGCAGCCCTTACAATCAGTATGCTTGCTTCGTAAAGCAGCCAGACAGGCAACGATACAATAGCAAGCGTAAAGGCATCGCCGGTAGGCGTTATAACAGCTGCCACAATAACAATAGCCACCAGAGCCTGTCGCCAATAACGCTGCATCCACTCGGCTTTCAGCAGTCCGAAGAGGGCAAGCAGCCAGCTGATGACGGGAATTTCGAAAAGAATGCCGAACATCAGGCTCATCATCAGCAGTGTATCGATATACGATTGCAGCGAGAGCATGTTGTGAACGCTGAGGCTTACCTGGTATGTGCCGAGAAAACGAACGGTTAACGGGAAAATAATAAAATAGTTAACCAGCAGCCCCAACACAAACATGACGTAGCCTCCCAACACTACACGTACGGCGTAATGCCTTTCGCGACGGTACAGGGCGGGCGCAATAAAGCGGTAAAGAACATACAGAATATAGGGCGAGGCTACGAGAAAGCCGAACGAAAAGGCTGTTTTGACGTGAATCATAAACTGTTCGGTAAGCCCTATATTGACCAGATTGATATGGAACGGCGACGCATGCAGCAGCCGGTAACTTACAAAACCATACCGGCTGGGGGCGAGAACGACAGAGAAAAGCGTTTCCTTAAAGTTGAAGGCAGCCAGCCCGCACACCACCGTAACAACGATAATACGCACCAAACAGCCGCGCAACACGTCAACATGCTCCCAGAACGTCAGGTTGTCGTCGTTCATCAGACAAGGATTAAATGCTGTATTCCAGAAAACGATACGCCGTCAGACTTGCTTCGTATCGCTGTTTTTTTTCTGCGTTTCCTGTGGCTTTCCGGGCTGCGAAGCGTTGTCAGGCTCAGCCGTTTTGTCGGTAACATTTGTGTCCAGGTTCTGTTTCACCTCGTTCATACCCTCTTTAAAGCTCTTAACGCCTTGCCCAAGGCCTTTCATCAACTCCGGAATCTTCTTACCTCCGAAAAGCAAAAGAATAATAAGAACAATGATAATCAGCTCGGTTGTGCTCATTCCAAACATAGCAGATGGATGTATTTAAAGTTGGTTTTAATCATATATATATGCAAAGATAACCAAAAAAACGGCAGGTCTGCATCATCGTAACCTTAAAAAACACAAACAAACCACTATTGAATACAAAATAAAAAAATACCGAAACCTACATGGTGGCCCGCATTTTGCAGTATGGTTTTTAAACCGTAACTTTGTAGAAACAGCAACAAGGCACGATAACAAGGAAAGGAGAATGACGTATGAAGGCAAACATCAGGAAGAACGGACAAACGCGAATCGTTATTGCAGGCGGAGGAATAGGCGGTTTAAAACTGGCCACAAGCCTGCGGCACACCGATTATCAGGTGGTATTGGTCGACAAAAACAACTACAACCAGTTTCCCCCGCTGATATATCAGGTGGCCTCTGCCGGGCTTGAGCCGAGCAATATAGCCTTTCCTTTCAGACGGATTTTTCAGAGATGGGGAAACTTTTTCTACCGTATGGCCGAGGTAAAAGCCATTGACGAGGACGAAAAAACAATTGATACCACAGTCGGCACCATCCATTACGACTACCTTGTACTGGCTGCGGGGGCGACGACTAACTTCTTCGGCAACAGAAATATCGAACAGAACGCACTGCCCATGAAGACTGTTACCGAGGCCATGACGCTGCGAAACACTATCCTCAGCACCCTCGAGAAGGCCGAAACTGAGGACAATCCCGAGAAGTTGCAGGCGTTGATGAACTTCGTTATCGTAGGCGGAGGACCGTCAGGAGTGGAGATAGCGGGGGCACTTGCCGACATGAAGAAGTATGTTCTGCCACGCGATTACCACGACCTTCTGGAACGATTGCACATCTATCTCATCAACGCCGGCGACCGCTTGTTGCAGGCGATGGACCCGAAACTGTCGGCCAGGGCCGAGGCCGACCTGCGCAAGATGAACGTTCATGTACGTAACAACTGGATAGTTACCGACTACAGCAACGGCGTGGTGAGCGTGAAGAACGGCGAAAAAATACGTGCGGCCACGGTAATTTGGGTGAGCGGTATTAAGGCTAACATGATAACGGGCGTACCACAAGAGGCCGTTGGCCATAACAACAGGCTGATATGCGACCGCATGAACCGCGTAAAGGGCATGAAAAATGTGTTCTGCATTGGTGACCAGAGCATCATAGAGGGCGACAGAGACTGGCCTTACGGTCATCCGCAGGTGGCGCAGGTAGCCATACAGCAGGCCGTAAACGTTGCGCGAAACATACAGCATTGTGATGCCGGAAAAGATATGATTCCCTTCACTTATAACAATTTAGGCACCATGGCTACGATAGGACGCAAACGTGCGGTGGCCGAAATCAGCGGCTTTAAATTCGGTGGTTTTCTGGCCTGGATACTGTGGCTGGTAATTCACCTGCGTTCTATCCTCGGCATAAAAAACAAACTTAACGTGTTCCTAAACTGGGTATGGGGATACATTAACTACAAACAGAATCTGCGATTAATACTCCGTCCTGATGATAAAAAGGAGGAATAAGCCTTCATTTCCGACATCGGAGATATACCTCCCCACGCTTCTCTGCATGGATAAAGAGTTGTACGGTATGGAAAAATATTGTGTCCGGCATAAATAAAGAGATGTGTTCGGCATAAGAATACATAATAACAGCCCGTCTCCAAAATCACTTTGGTGGCGGGCTGTCGTCCTTACATAATAGTAAAGACTTTTCTATCTCAAAACTATGACGATATTATTGAAGACCTTTTACATAGTTGAAGTATGCTTGCCTAAGCTTTTTGGCCTCCTTTCCATAGGGTCCTGTGGGGCACATATTTTTATAATATTGAAACGAAACAGCCTTGCTCACCTTGTTAACAGCCAATTCAGTTGTAAGCTGTTGCCTGATTCGCTCAATTGGTGCTGGTGAGTCCTAGAGAGTAAAAGTCTCAATATCAGTCCAAAATTCGCCCTGATAAGCAGTATTCCCTGTATAGAGTCCCTTAGTTGCAGCATTGTAATAATCGGCTAATTGTGTCATTTTTACATGACCAACACCCACACCATCTTGCAACATAACAACCTGAAGATTAGCCTTTGACAGTTCAGCCATAAAGTGTTGCAGCTGTTGGGGCGACGTTAAACTGCTATTCCAGAAAGCGGCTATCGACACAGGTTTATTATTAATTTGATGTAATTTGTCTGATATTTTATTGACAAACAAGTCGCGGAACAATGCAACCTTCTCATCAGTATTATAAGCATTAGGTTCGGGCTCGTGCGGAATATACCAGCCTTTAAATGCCTTGCTGTTACCAAACAGCTCATTAACCTGTTGTGCAACGGTGATACAGCGGTCAGCATGCATCTTTAACCAATCGGCATTGGTTTGATTTTGCCAATAACTATTATCGAAATAGAGACCAATATACACGTCCATGTGCTTCAGTTCGGCTGCAGCAAGCAGGCGCGCAAGGGCATATTTCCCCTTGTTCGGCGTAAAATTATTATTGGCATCATACCATACTTTATCGTTAAAAGCAGCGAATTGTACGATTACTGTATTGAAGCCTGTCTTCTTCATTCCTTCGAGCAGGCTGTTCCATTGATAGGGTGCCCAATCATCTTTATCAAAGAATTCTACGAAAGTACCAGTTAGTGCTTTACGCGAATCAACTTTAATATAATCGGCTTCATTAGTAATTGGCTCTGAATTATCACTGCTGCAACCACACATAAACAGCGATAAAAGGAGTGCTGTAAATAGAAAAAACTTTTTCATAACTTCTCGTTTGTTAATTGAATAAAAAATTCAGCAAGAAGGATGGCGACGGGAAGAAGAAAGCATCTGAAACAAAATCCGATCTCCGTACGCTTTCAACTCCAACCGTCTTTTTATACCATATACAACTTTTTAAAAGGATTTATGCCATCTTATTGCTTACGTTTGAAGCTCCATCCCCAGCCAACGCCAGAGCCTGGTGCCGATGTGGGTTCATTTTGCAACTGCCAAAGCACAAGTTCATCATCTGTGAGCTTCATTATTCTATACACACCCGTTGCTGCTGCACCCGCATCTGTACAGCTCACATTATGGTCAAGTATGAACGGATCTTTAATCGTTATCGTCATATTCTCGGCATCAAGAATGAACGTTCCGCGCACACCAAGGTCACCTGCCACGTGATGGTAAGTGTAATTTACGCCTCCTACAAGGTCGAATGTCATTTCACCGTTGATATCTGGCGTAATACGGACGCATTGTCCCCAGCTTGCAGAGGGCTTCCAATTGTTGGGATAGTTCACCAAATCGCCCGTGGTTTGGTAACAATAATCAGGTGTTCCTGTTGCAGGATTGGTGTTATACACCCACGTACGGCCTGTACCATTACCTGTTAACTCCTTCCAAACAGGACGCGAAGCAACGGCAGGGTCTGTGGTTACTACACGAAAGGTGGTGTCTGCAGATATTTCTTGCGCACCCTCTCCGTAAACAGTGACATCAACTTTGTACGTACCGGCCAAAGGATAATAGGATGTAACCGTACTCGAACCAGGCGCAATTACCTGTCCGTTGCCCATATCCCAATGGTAAATATATCCATTTTCAGCCTTCACTGTAAAGACAGGATTATGCTCGTCGGTCGCTGTCATGGTAAGTTTTATATTGGAAGGAGCAGGCCCCATTTTACCTTGTTCCATACGTTGCGGCTCACAGGCTGACAGAAAAGCCAATATAGCAACCGCAAAATAAATATGTTTTTTCATTGTTTCCTTTGTTTTGGTTTACTTGTTCAGTAGATTTAAAGCTTTCATAAGTTTTTTATTTCGTATCATTTTCTTTGTTAAACACCTACTTAAAAACTTATATCATGCTTCGTTCCTTAAATTATCAATATGGATTTTGCTCTAAATTTGGGTTCAAATTAATCTCTCTCTGCGGTATTGGAAAATATCGTTTACTATCAGTATACCCCTCCATGAGCGATCCGCGCCCCGTACGAACAAGGTCCCAATAGCGATGTCCTTCCATCGCCAGCTCAACACGGCGTTCATGATACACAGCTTTGAGCGGGTCAGATAGATATGGAGTAGCACCCAATCCAACCCTGGTGCGCACCCGATTAAGTGGGGTTTGCCAATCGCTATTGTTGTGTACCGCAGCTTCGGCTTGCCAAAGCAAGACTTCTGCAAAGCGAATGACACGTACGTTTAAGCTGGCAGCATCAACCATATCGGGCCGTTGGCTCTTAGGTAACGTTCCTTTTCGCTTGCAATAACCAATAAGAGGTGCATCGGGATTGTGCACAGCATCATAGTTTGTGTAAATAATCTCCTCATCAGGAGTGCCTTGCCATAGAACGTCGCCATGTTTAATAATCGTCCATTCACGGCGAGGATCGCCTGCTTCATATTCATCATACAGGCTCTGCGTAGGCTGATCGAATCCCCATCCGCCATTACGATTGTCACGTGATCGATGGTAAATTTCCATCATACTGCCCTCATTTTCGTCGCCCCAGCCCGTCATCTTAAAATCTTTCAATTGAATATCGAATACCGATTCAACACCATTGTCTGTAGCCAATGTAAAAAGATCACTGTAATTAGGCTGTAAATCATAGTCGCCTGAAACAACAATAGCCTTCGCTTGTTGTTCAGCCTCAGCCCATTTCTCCTCAAAAATATAGCACTTAGTGAGGAACGCAGCTGCCGATCCCCACGTAGCACGCCCCAATTCTGAGGCTGGCATATCTTTCTTATGGGGTAAACCTTCCATTGCTGCTTTAAAATCGTCTTCTACAAAAGCCCAGCATTTCTCCATCGTATCGCGCGGACCTTTATACTCTGATGGGGCTAAAACATGGTCGACAATTGGCACAGCACCAAACACTTTCATCAAACAGAAGTAATAATAACCACGCATAAAACGAGCCTCCGCAACGAAACGTTTCCGCACTTCTTCTTTAATCACATGATTATCCTTTACTCCTTCTATAAGACAATTGGCGCGATTGATGCCCTCGTAGTTCTCAGACCACGCATTTGCAAGCGTTGCAAGTTCAGGCGTTGCCCTGAAATGTTCGAGATCATATATCTGTGGTTGATCGTTATCACCGCCTCCTCCTTTGACGGCATCGTCAGAAACTACGTCACCAATAGCCCAATCGAGATACTGAATATATCCCATCCAGCCTGCAGGATCGTAAATTCCGACCAGAGCACTGTACGCAGTCTTCTCACTTGAAAAGAATGTTCTCTGATCAATATTGGGTACAGGCGTATCCAAAAAGCTTTCGCACGAGCTAAAACCCAATAATGCACACGAGAGTGCATAAATGATATATCTTTTCATTATTTCTTGTTTTTTAGATGGTTTGTTTTGTCATCGTTCTTACACTTATAAAGTAATATTCAACCCTATGCTATATAAGCGAGGAGCAGGATAGAAGCCACGGTCAACACCAATGTCTAAAGGATCGGTACCATTCTTCATACCTATCTCAGGATCTAAGCCTGTATATTTGGTAAAAGTATAGACATTCTGCCCACTTACATACATACGGGCACTACGAATACCTATCTTTGACGTCAGCATTGAAGGTAAACTATAGCCCAACTGTATCATTTTGATACGCAGATATGAACCATCTTCAAGATACCTATCAGACTGCATAATCGAGTTATTCGCGTCTAATCCGCCCAAACGTGGGAAGCGTGGGTCATTCTGAGTTCCCTCACCGTGCCAGCGTTTCACCATATCGGCCGAGTAATTATATACTAAACTCTGGGTAGAACGCGTGTAAGTTGCCGGGCCATTGTAAATTTTGTTGCCATAAACACCCTGCAACATCACGCTTAAATCGAAACCCTTATAACTTGCCGAGGCATTAAACGAATAGCTGAACTTGGGTAGCGGACTGCCCAGATACGTATAGTTTTCGCTGCTAAACAGGTCATCTTTGTTCACTAATCGATAGCGAATATCACCGGGGGCTACGTTTTTCTGTGCATGCTGTGCGTTAACTTCATCCCAATTTTGGAATAATCCATCTGTCTTTAACCCATAGAATTGTGCAATTGGCCTGCCTACAGTTGTACGTGTTAAATAAGCGGCATTCATAAACGACGCTCCTTCAATGTAAGCATTATTGGCTCCAAGATCAAGAACACGGTTTTTAATGGTGGTGAAATTAGCTCCAACAGAGTAGCCAACAGGATGATTATAATTCTTATATTGCAAAGAAAGTTCCAATCCCTGATTGCGCATCTTTCCTGCATTTTGGAATGGAGCTACCGCAATACCAGTTTGCCCGGGAACAGGAACCCGCAATAACATATCACTTGTAGTTTTGTTAAACAATTCGATAGTTCCAATAAGTTTACTATTAAACAGGGCAAAGTCGATACCAAGATTAGATGTTGTTGTTGTCTCCCACTTCAATTCCTTATTACCGGCACTGTTAAAGCTGAAGCCGGGATTAAGCACTCCACCAATAGGGTAGTTGGAACCTGACGATGCAAACGTTGCATACGAATAGGTATCTACACTCCGTTCGTTACCAATCTGCCCCCAGCCGAGTCGAAGTTTCAGGTTGTCGAGCCACTTAATATTCTTCATAAACTTCTCCTCGGTAATGCGCCAGCCTGCCGATACTGATGGGAATGTACCCCAACGATGACCTCGAACAAACTTTGAAGAACCATCAAGGCGCATACTTGCCGTAAGGAGATAGCGCTCTAAATAATTATAATTCACACGCGCAAAGCCTGAAGCCAGATTATTTCCCGACGTAATGCCACGAGCTGCAGCCGCATTATCCTTTGTACGTGCATTGTTAATATACATTACTCCTGCATCATCAATAGGGATGTCCTTTACCGAAGCTTGCAAGCTTTTGTAAGTAACAGCGTACGATTCGCAGCCCAACATCGCCTGAATATTGTGGTTACCAATTTTCTTGTCATAGGTAAGAGTGTTCGTAAATTGGCGCATCCAGGTACTATACGTTGAGTTTGTTAACGAGTTTACATTGGGATTCTGCTGCCCTGCGAACACATAATAAACAGGCACATAGCTTGCAAACTCGTTGTTTGTGTATTCCGCGTAAAACGAAGAACGTAATTTAAGATTCTTCATAAAACTGATTTCGCCATACACATTTGCAAGAACACGATAGGCAATATTTTTAGGATTGTTATATTCAATTTTAGCAAGCGGGTTATGTATAGTGCTGAACGTTGACTTAGAAAAGCTGCCATCTTCATTGTAAGCGGGCGTAATAGGGTCGCGTGTAAATGTTGTCATGATAGGACTTGTCCACTCATCATTTTCAATGCCACCTCTATGCTTCGAACGTATAAGCGTAATATTCTCACCAACAGTAAGCCACGAATTGGCTTTAAAATCAGAGTTAGCACGCAATGTAACACGATTGAAAGATGTTTTATTAACAATTCCATCTTGTCCAAAAGTGTTTAAACTAAGGAAATAGGTATTTTTGTCGTTGCCTCCTGATACTGAAAAATCGATATTACTTACAGGAGCGTTCTTATGTAAAATAGCATCGAAATAGTCAACAGTAGGTAATGTACGCGTGTCTTCGATAAGAGGTGCCCCACCTAAGCCTACCGAGATTTCGTTTCGCAGCATTCCCCACGTAGGACCATCGCAAACAACACCCGACCTCCACACGTTCTGCACGCCGTAATAAGCCGATAAATTTATAACAGCTTTACCAGAATTACCTTTCTTCGTTGTAATAATAACTACGCCATTAGCCCCTCGCGAACCATAGATAGCCGTGGCAGAGGCATCCTTTAATACCTGAACGCTTTCAATATCGCCCGTACTAAGGAAGTTAATATCACCCACCATCATGCCGTCTACCACGTATAACGGGTCCGAATTATTAAGTGTTCCTATTCCGCGTACGCGCACGGTCATGCCTGATCCTGGCGATCCCGAGAAACTTGTTACGTCTACACCTGCCACCTGTCCTTGCAAAGCCTGGCTTAACATCGACGCCGACAGCTTATTAACCTCCTTCATATCTACCACCGAAATGGCACCAGTGAGGTCCTTTTTCTTCTGGGTCCCGTAGCCAATAACCACTACTTCACCAACCGTTTTTGACATTTCGTCCAGCGACACCGACAAGTAACTCTTGCCCGTAGCGTTTACATTTTTAGACAAATAGCCCACATACGAGAACGATAATAGAGAATCGGCAGCTTGAATCTTTATCACAAACTCACCGTTAACATCAGTAGTTGCACCAGTTTTACTCTTCAATGCAAGCACCGTAACACCAGTAAGAGGCTCGTTAGTTTCAGCGTCTTGTACAATACCTTTAATGGTTCGTACGCCTCCACTTTGTCCCCACATACAGATGGGCATTAGGGCAAGTACGAACAGCATCAAAAATTGAATGCCTTTTAGTTTCATAAAAATTATTTTTAAATGGTAGATTGATTCGGATGCAAAAATAGAAATAATAATATAAAATTAAAATAAATCCATAACATTTTCTTCTGTTTTAAATGTTTTTAACGTAATTATTTGCGAAATACCCAACAGTTATTCTATAATTTTTGTTATATGCCAACAATATACAAAATAATTTGTACTGTCAAATAAATATAATGATTGATGAACAATACTAATTATTCACGTTCATATTTATATCAGGCAATCATAATTATCGCCAAAGGGTTTCACCTTATATACAATGAAATAATTTTACAACAACACGTTTCTCCTGCGCTTATTTCAAAATATAATAACCATGGCTGCAAATAAGCGCAAAATGAAGCGTGTTGTTAAGTCGTTATTAATCAGTAGCTTATACAACATTCGACCACTTTTGTCCATAATATACATTATAAACCTTTATCCCTGGTTACCCCCTCATTATACGTTTACGGCGCTATTGTGTTGTAATTACGGCGTGAGATAATTCTTAAAATGTATCTAATTGAAAATAAAGAAGTTACCTCGTTGCATAAACTAAACAGGTAACGATTTGGAAACGAGCGAGTTGCTTTTAGTCGCAAGTTTCTGCATTAACAAAGAACACTTGTTATTTTGTTTGCAAAGATAATCATTTGCTTTGAATAATGAGCGTTTTTGATGAAGATTTCTCTTTTTTGCTTTATTTATTGTCCGAATGGCAAAGAATAGAAATCCTGTACACGACCATGAATATTCTCTCTTTCAACGTGACCGGTAAGATAGCAACAAATGCCTCGGCTTTCTTTATTTTTCTTTTCATTTCATCAACAACTTAAAACCTGTCACTGGCAAAATCAATATAAGACCTCTGTAGAAATCTTTTACACCTAATTACTACTAATGATAATCAGCGAGTTATCTCTATGGTTTCTCTGTTTAGATATTTTTGCAGAGGTCTCGGAGTAAGAATGTTGTCAAAATAGACATTCAACTTTATTCGAAATACGGCCTATCAGACCATGAAATATACTTCGTAGAATCGATGATAAAACCTATGTAAAAAATAAACAAGGGCAAACATCATACACTTGCCCTCGTTAAAACTTACTTTTCTTTAGTTACACCCTTAAATGGTGTACCATCCTGTTTTACATCAATAAAGCGTCCTGTATCTTTATCCCGTTTTACCCATTGTTCTGTTTGGGGATTAAAAACCTGAGAACGTTTTCTCACTGCTCCATTGCGATGTCCGTCACCTGACGGTGGATTTGTTGCCATATTAAACCTCCGATATTTTGTCCTTGATTTATATAGCCAAGAACACGCTATTATGTTGGGTAATCAAATTCTATTGTAAATTTATGGGAATTCATAAGATAATGACAACTAGCATATCCCATCGTAAAAATAGTTGATAATAAATTTATCAAACGGCAGCAAATTATTTAAACCTTGAATAATTTTTTCCCTGCCAAGATTATTAAACTGTTTTATAATTTCCGATATTTCAACTGAATCATCTTCAAGATTAATCAATCCAGAATCTTGGATTTTTCTACTTATCATTCTAGGTAGTCCGTATTCTTCCAGTTGATATACTAATTTAGGAAGAAATGCATTTGCCGCTCTCCCTATAAACAAAGAAATATCAGGTGATGTTGGGTCGAACGATTTCTTTAGTATATTTATAACAGAAAGAGTTGAACATAGATTATAAGATAAATATCGTTCAGCCGAAAACAAATCTTCATAACTGATATCAGAAAGTTCGGAATAAACCTCTGCAATAGAACGAGTCCAGTTATCTGGCATCTTCCAGATGGCGATTTTAATAAGTCTAGCCATATTATCCCCGAGCAAACTTACAACATCCAAAACAGGTTCTCTCCAATTATACGTATTTGTTGCTGCCAATGCGGCATATCCTCTTGGCCAATTTGGATTCGCTTTCAATTTTTCTATAAGAGATTTAAGGATTCGGGGATCACAAGATTTAAAGATCGATAATTTTCTTATTTGACGAAAATTTTCTGCACCTAAAGCATTCATCATGAATTCCTCATATTCTTTAATATGATTGTTTTGCTCTTGGTTTATCTCGATTCCGGGATCTTCAGAATTCAAAGATTCTGCTACTTCGTCAGGGAAATCGATTGTTAAAGTTGTATTTTCTTGTATGGGTGGCCCCTCTAAAAGATAAACTTTACCTACAAAATACTTAAACATACGACCTGCTCGCCCAATAATATTTCGATATGTAAAATAGTCAAATTTATGTAAACCATTTTTATTAGACCAAACAATAACCTGTTCTGCTTGTGTGTTAACTCCTTCAATTATTGAAGAAGTGGAAATGATTGTATCAAGTCCTTCCGTGTATTCAAATAACTTTACTTGTATTTGGCTCAAAGACCTATGCATTTTCCCATTATGAATACCAATGCCTCGCTCACTTAATTGGCATAAAGAAAATGAATCTCCATAATTAACTTTTACCCAATCATTAAAATCTCTAAGTAGTGATGTTTCTTTATAGGGTAAATTATCCGCAAGGATGGTACTAACCTTGTTAATATTATTATAACTTCCTGCATAAACCAGCGTTTTAGATGTATTGTTTTGTAATATATTGACAAGATAGTTCTTTTTGAACTCATCAACATTTTCGTCGTTCCTTCGCTTTTCGTATATCTTTGCAGCTTTGGTGATGACCGTTTTGAAATCGGTCAATCTCATGAACTGCATACCTTGAGTAAAAACGTTATCGGCTATTTTGTGAATATTGGGGGCTAGATAATATTTCTGACGAGATATTCTTCCAAGTTCGATAATTGCACTAAGTAGAGATGAGCTTCTGTCATCATCAAACATCGAACTTGCTTTATAAAACTCATCAACAATAAGCATATCAATTTTTTCTAATTTATCAAGATAAGCAAAAGAACGTTCTTGAGGAAAAATAAAGATGTTACGCTCTGCAATTGTTGCATCTGTTGTCGTGATAATTTTGTATTTGTGCGAGAATTTATGTTCAATTCTACGGCGTGTTTCATCAGTTAAAGCAATTGTAGGTACTATCATAACCACATTTTCTGGCTGACGTATGGAAATAAAAGCATCTACGATAAAACTTTTACCAAAACTTGTAGGTGCGCTAATTGCTATATTCTCACCCAAAAGAAGTCGTTTAAGGACATGTGATTGAGCACTATGAAGTGTAACTGGAGCTTCATCCCCAACATTAGCTTTAAACGCCTCAACAACGACTTGGTCTTCCCATAAAGCTGTCTTGGGGTCTATATAAGGGAATAATCCCACCTCCCTAATGACATGATTAATAAGAGGGGTATATCCATTCCCATCACGTCGCAACTTATCCAACAAATTAATAACCATTGATCTGGCTTCTGCTTTATTGCTGTTTTCTATCAAGGCGTTAATTTGAGCACATTCTTCAAATATTTCAGTGTTAAGCATCTTCCTTAATCTGTTTAGCTCGGTCTACAAACCAATTAACAAGACCTTCCTTTTGAGGCACAGGAAATAATATTAAATGAAATTGGATATGTTCATATCCATAAATATTTTCTTTCTTTTGCCTGTTATTCTGAGACTCAAAATATTTCTTTGCTCTACTTAGATGATATTCTTTTATATCATTTAAATAGGCTTCTGTCAATTCTGTTGCATTACTAGTTTTTTACACTCATGAAGTAATAAAATAGGAACATGAAGTCTTTTTCGTATCTCATCAATTGATGTTTCCCGACGAAGAACGGTTTGAACATTCTTCCTGATAACAGAATCAGTAATAACATATTCTAAATCCTTAATACTTGTAATAATAGAATTCTCTTTTTTTATTTTATCTGTACTAATTGTATCAAAAACGGAATTTATAGGTTCATACATTCTTTCATCTGCAATATCATTATAAAATTTAGCTTCACCTAGCCACAAAGAAAAATCACCCTTCTCATCCAAAACGACATGAACACTATCTGCTCCTTTTGCATTATCTTTGGGGTTTTGTTTATAAAAAATCTTTGGAACAACAGGTAATGCATGATAGTGGTAACGCATAATTCCGTATAAAACAATTTCTGCGATTTCACTACCTTTTCCATTATCCTTATCAACAAGTCGAAGATTTTTTATAGATTCTGTTAAGGTCGTATATGGTGATTCAGAATAAAGATTCTCACGATCTTCTGCGGATAATCCTGTTTGAGCTATATTATCGAGAATAAATTTACGGAATTCACTCTTCCTCCATTTTCCATCCTCAAAACCATTTATAACGGATAATATAAAGTCGTTTCTTTCTAAATCAGACTTTGGTAATTCTTGATTTATTTTCCAAAGGCTTCTATTGATCACTATATCGAAATTCTTTATTTTCTGCATAGATAAATTATTTTTTAGAGTCTTATCCGTAAGAAAGTTATGATTATATACGAATTGTATTTTTCAAAAGAAATATTTTAATGCACCTTTAAATTACCAAGTAGTCCTATAACCTTATGGACTTCCGAATATGCCATTAAATCCTCAGGTGAATCTTGACAAAATTGGCATAATTTTTCAGAGTTTAAGATTGCCCGTTCCAAATCACCATTCTCTGTCAAGTATTTATAGAGGTTGGTGCGTCTGAAATATCGTTTTTTCTTTTCATATCCTGGCATATATTTCTGTAGCTCGGGGAGAAGTTGTTCGTAACTCTCGTATCGCCGACAAACCACATTAGGCAAAAAATGGAGCAAGAACCAAAACTCCGTGCAAGGATTTGTTTCTACAAACATAACCTTTCTGGTATATTTCTTCTTGCTATACTCTTTCTTTGCTCGTTGATACAGTTGCATTTCGGAAGGATATTGATACAGTCTGTCCATATCAAATAGGCATACGATATAATCATATTGCTTGTTCAAATAGGACTCTACCAATTTCAAAATATGATTGATGTCGCTATGCTGCGGAAAATCCGGTGCAACCTTGAAAGGATAGCGACACGCAATCCTCAGAGAATCGAAATAGAACCATTCTGTTTCTCCCTCACCTATGATGGCGATACTCTTTGTTACTGTTCGCCCCATATCATTAGTCATCTAGGTTAATATACTGGCTACCTAAGAACGGCAACTTTACCAATTTTCCCTGCCTGTATGCATTGTATGGGGAAAGATTCTTATGAAGCCCCAAAGAAGATAGACGCACAATCTTAGTTTCTCCAAGTTCGTCTTTATCAGTGAACCATATCGTATCACGGCGAATGAAATCCTCATTGAGAAGATTGATATCATGTGTAGTCAAGAGCATCTGGGATGTTCCGTTACTGTTTGCCAAAAATACTTTTATGAAATAAGCTAACAGCTCATAGTGAATACTTGTTTCTACTTCATCGATAGACACAAATCGATTGGTCTTTAACAAGAAATTCAGTATTACTGCCATTCCCAAGAACCTCATAGTGCCATTGGATTCGTATTCTTCCGATAAATCATATACTTTGTCGCCTGCCTTATGCTTGAAGGTCAGCTCCGTATTTGTAATTTTACCCTTCCTTAGCATTTCTGCCTTTGCCTCTTTATCAATAGGGGCATTCTGAATCAACTGTTCCAATTCAGGGGTTATTAGTTCTTCCTCCTCGTGCAATACAACATCTTCTATATTGAAATCGGATGCTTTCAGGAAGTTTAAAATGAATCTCTTTAAATCTCCTGTTTCGTCTTTATCCAATCGTGATTTGACATATCTCGAAAGTCGCATACCAGGAGCCAATACTTCTTTTACCTGTTCGGTAAAATAGTCGTACACATCATTCAGCCTAGTGCGTTCCACATTGCTTTTTCCAAATGCGGCAAGCACACTGCAATTATTGATTGTGTTTCCGGAAATCACATCTTGACTTTTCTTTGTCATTTTCAGATTCACGCCAAAGTCGATGGTCGTGGAATCTGTCGCAACATCATAACTTCGATTATACAATTTGGTAGGGCGAATGGAATCATAAACAATCAATGCCTCGGAATAAATGTGCTTTGCATCCAACTCAAAACTAAGAATATACTTCGATTGATTGATATAGAACACCATAGACATCTTTGTCGTTTCATTCCTCGAAGTGTTATCCAGCATAAAAGGAACTACTCCGGTTTTCTCATTCCGATCTTTAGGCATTCTCAAAACCAACATTTTGAAGAATTCGATGGCGTTTAATATATTTGTTTTACCGGAAGCATTGGCACCATAGATGATGCCTACTTTCAGCAATCTTACCCCTTCTTTAACTTCATACGAATACTCATCAGACATAAAAGTATCTGCCGATGGCTCAAAACTGATTTTCTGAGCCGATTTAATGGAGAAAAAATTCTCAATGCTGAATTCTGCTATCATAATCGTTGAATTTATCTGTTATACGGTGCAAAAATACAAATAAAATCCAATTTAACAAGATATATTTTGTTTTTCTGTAAAAAAACTACAGTATATGTAAATAAAAAACTTACGGCTATTTGTCTACTATGTATTTTAAATATTTAGAGTGTATCGTTTTGAAGTCAATTGTCTAATATTATTTTCACTATCGCTTAATTTATTTACGATGGAAATAGTGGCGCTAAAATGGTACCTAAATTATAAATACTTCCTTACATGTGTGCTTACAAAGCATAGAATATCAGTCTATTATAAATCATATATCGAGACCTCTGCAAAACTCTTTTTTTAAGAAAAAAACAGTAAGTTATATTCACATCTTTCTTCTTTTTGTAGACTTTTGTAGAGGTCTCATATCTTGAAACAACCCACTATTGCAGTTGATTAGTTGTAAGTGTCAATTCTGATATGTAATAGATGGAAAAGGAGTTTTTAGATGTTTCCAATAGTTTGTTTCAGATCATTAATTTACTTACCATCATAGTCCTCTCCCTCTTTTCTTCTTTTTCTTGGCTTGGTTTCTGAGCCTGTGCTGCCATGCTGTCT
>CALIIG010000096.1 GCA_938018155.1 uncultured Prevotella sp. | reverse complement strand
GATGGTAAATTATTTGGCAGTTCCAAATAATTTGTGTACTCTCTCTCTCTCTCTCAGGGCAGACCTATAAACACCATTTAATACATCTTTGCCTACGCGCGCGCGAAGCGCGGCGTAACCCCAATAAACAAAGGGCTTTCACAAGTTCCCTTTGTTCGCTTTTTTATGCCCTTTCGCGAACAGTTCAATAAGCAAAATAAGAACGAATATCCAAGTATTTTTTAATTCACAACAGTTATGAAAAGACAATTAGGCAAACGACCTTATGTAAGGCCCGAAACACAGGAAATCCGCATGGAGCATGCCGTATCGCTCATGGATACGTCATACCCGGGTCAGCACCATCCCGCCCATCACGGCAGCGGCCCCTCGAGTGCCAAACAGGGCACGTTCTGGGACGACGAGGACGAAAACGAGAGTGATGAAAGCGACGGTACAACCCCACAGCCGCTATACTCCGTATGGAGCGACTGACCCAAAGGAGAGTTACAAACACAAGTAAAACAAAAGAAAAAATCAAGACAATGAAAATGAAACGATTATTCAACATTCACCTACTGATGCTCGCAGCCCTCTGCAGCATGGCAGTAGTGCTTGGCTCATGCTCGAGCGAAGAAAACGTGCCCGACGGCACCGGTACCAGCGGCACCAACGACAAAAACCTCACAACCTTCGAAGCCGGCACTCCCAAAGGCACCCGCACATCAATGAACCCCACAACGGGCGACTTCTTCTGGGAAGAGGGCGACAGGATATATGTTCTGGATGACAACAACAACTGGAAGGGCAGCAATGCCGTTGATGCCGCCCATGCAGGGTCGTCCTGGTTCAAGTTCAAGGTGCCCGGCAAGTTTACCGCCCACAATACCTACAAGGTTTACTATCCCGGACAGATGAGTACCAACGACTTTGCACGAATCCCCGCCGCACAGACGCAGACCAAGCCGAACACCACTAAGCACTTCGGCATGTCGGGCGACTGCGGTGTAGCAACCGCCACACGGGCCACAGGCGAGCGCAACTTCAACTTTACGCTCGACCACCAGTCGGCCATCCTCGTGTTCCAGCCCTACACCTCCAACACCGTCCTGCACAACTGCTATCTGACCAAGATAGAGGTAACTTCTAATAACGACATCACCGGCACCTATACCTTCAATTCCACTACGGGTGCGCTCATAGATACCGGAGTTACCACCGTCTACAACCAGGCTGTCCTCACTACGAAAGACCCCACCCCGGGCAGTGCCAACGAAAAGGGCTTCCCCCTCACCAACGCCACGGCCAGCGTAAGCACCAACGGTGCCTACATGCTCATCAAGCCCGGCACCCACACCCTGCGCGTGCGCTACTGGATAAAGGACTATACCACCGGCACCGAGGGCACCATCACCAAGAACCTCGGCTCGTTCTTCTACGACAGGAACACCTTCTACGACATGACGGCCAACCTCGATGTAACGGAATATCCGGGCAACAGATACTACGAGTGGGATGCCATCGACCCCTACTGGAAAGACTTTGAATGGAACAACGCCAATACAGCTCTGCGCAGGCAGCCTACCGTGAACGGACAGGTTAATGCGGCTGATGCCCCGCAAAGTACCTTTGGCAATTCGGCACACACCTCACGCGACTTCAACGATGTGATAGGAGGCTACACCGACCCCACAGGTACGGCTCCCGCCGTTCAGCCCAGCACACAACATTTCAAGGACGGGCTGTTCAATCTCAACGCTTGCCGCTGGTATATTGCAGCAGGTGATCCTTACTGGGATAACGAGCTTTGGGCTACAATGGGTCATCTTTACTCGGGCGGTATGTGGGTGAAGAAATTAAAGAAAATAGGCGAGGCCCAAACTCCGGCCCTGACTGTAGCTCAGATGGAGGCAACCGCTCCCGACGGCATTAATTATATGCGCAGTCATATCGATGCAAATACCTCCCCCGGTAACTATACAGCTAACATCAAGACGGGCAGGCCTGCCAATCTTTCCGACTATTTCTATATACCAGCTCTTGGTATTTATGAACATGGAAAAGCATTAGTAATTGGAGCGTCTGGTATATGGTGGGCTAACTTCGAATCAGGTGGTACGAAGAGTTACTCCCTGGTTTTAGCTGCTTCTCCTACTTTCTTTGGTCTCAGTTCAGCGAACAGGGAAGCTGGCTATACGCTATGGAAGAATGGTAGCAATGAAGACGAATATCGTCCGAACGGATTGTAATGCAGCCAGCCGGCAAGTAGTTTGCAACCCAGCGAATGGGTAGCGAACGACCCGGCGAACAAGTCCTCATCTACCCAACTGCTGGGTAGGAGGCTACCCAACTGCTGGGTAGAAAACCATCTGCTCGCAGGGTATAAAACCGACTGTCTGCAAAGAACAAAACAACCGGCTTGCCTGTAAAAAAGACAGGCCGGTTATCCAACAAAAAACATACACCCCTATATTTTATCATAA
>CALIIG010000095.1 GCA_938018155.1 uncultured Prevotella sp. | reverse complement strand
AGGGGAATGATGTGGGCGCCTGACATTAACTTCATTAACGGTCAATATGTTCTCTACACTACCATTGGCGTATGGGGCAGCGACTGGGACAACCAGATTCGTTGTGCCACGGCAGACAAGCCCACAGGCCCGTTTGTAGACAAGGGCATTGTCATCGACCGCACGCAGGAAGTACCCAACAGCATCGATCAGTTCTTTATTCAGGACGGGGGTAAGAATTATATGTTCTGGGGCTCGTTCCACGGTATTTACGGTATCGAACTGTCGGAAGACGGACTCTCCATCAAGCCCGGAGCCGAGAAAGTACAGGTTGCAGGTTCACAGATGGAAGGCACATATATCTACAAGCGCGGCCGCTACTATTACCTTTTTGGCTCAGCGGGTTCATGCTGCGAGGGCAACCGGAGCACCTATCACGTTGTTTACGGACGCTCCGAAAACCTTTTCGGTCCGTATGTTACGAAAGACGGCCGGCGCATGCTCGACGGTGCCGCTGAAACAATGCTCGGCAGTAACAACATCTTTGCAGGGCCGGGACACAACGCCGAGTTCGTAACCGACGACAAAGGACAAACATGGATGCTGTATCATGCCTACGAAAAGAAAGACCCTGACAACGGCCGGCAGGTGATGTTAGACCCCGTAATGTGGGCCGACGACTGGCCTTACATTCAGGGCGGCGTACCGTCTTACCTGCACGATGCACCCGTTTTCAACGCACAATAAATGCTTAACAATACCGATTATTTATTTTTTTAAACCTAAAATAGTATGAAAAAAAGTTTACTCCCGGGGCTTGCGAGCCTTACCGCGGCCCTGTTTTTTGCAGGCACGCTGACGGCATCGGCCGACGATTCCTTCACCGTACAAACCATCAATGGCGTTATTTACCACGTGTATAGCGACCACGCGACGGTGTTCGACATCGACCACACGCGCGCCAATGTGCCCGAAACCGTCAACATTCTGGCTGAAGCGGGCGGCCAGCCCGTCACCGTTATCGAAGGCGATGCCTTTAACTACCAGCACTTTGTGCGCACACAGAACCACGAACCTTTTAAAGAGAACGTGGCAAACATTAAGCATGTCAACATTCCCAGGACGGTAAAGAGCATTGGCGGCTGGTGTTTCTTCATGGCTCCCAAACTCGAAACCGTGACGTTTGCCGAAGGTTCGCAGCTGCAAAGCATCGCCCAGTCGGCCTTTGAAGCCTGCCCTGCGCTGCAGAAATTCTTTGTTCCGAAGAGCGTTACCGACATCGGCTCGCACTGTTTTAAGGAATGCAGCAGTTTGGAAACCGTAACATTTGAAGAGGGTTCAACGCTTACCGAAATCAAGGACTTTACTTTTCAGAAGTGCGTTCTGCTCAGTTCCATCAACGTTCCCAACACGGTTACGCGCATTTGCAACGAGGCTTTCAAGTTCGATGAGTCGTTAACGGCTCTCCCTCTGCCCCCGGGCCTGACGTTTGTAGGCGAGGCTGTGTTCTGCGAATGCTCGGGAGTGGAGACCCCCGTCGTGCTTCCCAAGACGCTTACAACGGTGAAATGGGCGGCGTTTGAGAAAGTTCCGATGAAAAGTATCGTCATACCGAAGGGCCTTGTAAACGTTGGTCCATGGTCGTTTAAATCAACGGGACTGGAGAAAATCTACTTCGAGTATGACACAACATTCCCCGAAGTATTGCCCTTCAGCGCGTTCCACTGGACGGGCGACGGTTTCTACGGTCATGCTTTTGAGAATCTTCGCGCTACGGGATACTGCAACAAGCTGGTGGCCAACATCCCCGGCGTAATTAAGGACAACAACGGCGGCAGCGTGGTTACCATGCAGAAGGTTGACGACGTAACCGCGCTCGGTATCGGCGGCGTACAGGCCGACAATACCCCTGCACGGCAAAAGGACGTGTATACGCTCAGCGGCCAGCGTCTTTCAGGCTCGCAGAATCTGCCCGCCGGCATCTACATTGTTGACGGCAGAAAAATGGTGGTAAAATAATTTTAAGGTAAAAGACATATTTTTCTTACAGACAGTTCCTCCTTTTATCCCATAAACAATTATTGAATTTTATTATGGAGCTGTCTTCCGGCGGCCGTCGTACGCGAGTATGGCGGCCGTCGTACATGGTGTGTGACGGCCGCCAGCAATGCTGTTGACGGTCGCCGAAAAACGTGTTTAAAGGTAAAAAGGTAAAAGGGTTAAAGGAAAAAAATTAAAGAATTAAAGAATTAAAGGGGGAGCGTTTAAAGGTAAAAAGGTAAAGAATTAAAAAAGTAGAAAGCTGTGCAGAGGGGTAAAAAGGTAAAAATTAAAAAATTAAAGAATGGGGTATTGAAGTAATGGATTCATGAATTAAAAAAGTAAAGAAGGGGGCGTAGAAGCAAAGGATTAAAAAGGAGGACGAAGAGGCTCTGTGATACTGGGATAGCAAGACTGGAACTGGGGGATAGAGAATGGGGAAAAGGGCGATGAAACTGCTGGATTGTATGCTTTGCGCCGTCAGCTTTTCCCTGTTTTGTCGCAGTGCTTTATCTGTTTGCCTGCCGCCTTTCCCCCGTCGGGCTATCTGCTTTTACTCGCTTTGTCGCTGTGTTATGCGCTGCCGGTAGCGGTTGTTGATGACTAACGGTACGGTTTCGACGGTTACGTTGCTCGTGTCTAAGCCCAGAGCCTGCTCGTCGTTAATGCCGAAACGGCTGATGACGCCATAAAGACGGAGCATGATATTGTCGGCAGGGCTTACCACGGTTGAGGCATAATAGAGGCGGTGGATGATGATAAAGTGGAAGTCGCCCGCAATATTGTGCCTGCGAAGTGAGGGGTAAGAGCTGCGAATATCGAAGTTGTGGTGCGCAATTAAGTCTTCAACAATTTGCCGCAGATATAGTGTCATCAACGGGTTTACGCGGAAACCTACGCGTATGTTGATGGCATAAAGCGTTCCCGTTATCAGCTCGCGGCAGGTATAATCGAGCGTGTCGGGAGCGTCGTCGTAGGTAAAATGTACGAGGAAATAGTGGTCGGCACGCTTGGGTTGCTTGTTGATGATTGAGTAGATAAGCTTGTCTTCAACCATATCGTCGCGGTCCGACTGCCGTATGAACACCAGGTTTGTGGCGTATTTCGGTACGGTTTCGTCGGCCTTGAGCTCGCTGATGATGTCGTAATAGTCGGCCAGCCGCTTGAATTTCAGGTATTTTTGCCGGATGTTCCATGCGCGATACCAGATGTACATCGTTGTTCCCGTAACGAGAGCCAGCAGCAGTGTAAACCATCCGCCGTGCATAAACTTGCTGACATTGGCCAGCAGGAACAGGGCCTCTATGCCCGTGTAGGCCAGCAAAAACAGCATTACCACGGGGCGTGGCGTAAAGCGTTGCTTGAGGTATACGGCCAGCATGAGGGTGGTGGTAATCATGGTGATGGTGATGGCCAGCCCGTAAGCGGCCTCCATGTGGGCCGATGTCTGGAACAGCAGCACCGTTATGACGCACAGTACATACAGCAGATTGTTGATGCGGGGGATGTAAATTTGTCCCTTGTCGATCGACGGGTACTTGAATTTCATGGCCGGCCAGAAGTTCAGATGGACGGCTTCGCTGAATATTGTAAAGCATCCGCTGATGAGAGCCTGACTGGCAATGACGGCCGCTGCGGTGGCCATGATGATGCCTGGTATAAGAAACCACTGGGGCATAATGGCGTAAAAGGGGTTTGTTGTGGCGTGGATATTCTCAGAGTGGGCAATGATGTATGCTCCCTGCCCCATGTAATTGATGATGAGCATGGCCTTGACGAATATCCAGCTCACGGTAATGTTGCGGCGTCCACAGTGGCCGAGGTCGGAGTAAAGGGCTTCAGCACCGGTGGTACACAGGAATACGGCACCCAGAATAAGAAACCATTCAGGACTTGTAAGCAGCAGATTGACGGCATAATACGGATTGAAGGCCTTGATGATAAGCGGGAAACCCGTCATGCCTGCGATGCCAAGCACGCCGAGCATGGTAAACCATGCCAGCATAAACGGTCCGAAAATGCTGCCTATTGAACCGGTACCGAAACGCTGTATGAAAAATATGGCCGATATAATAGTAAGTACAATAGGCACGACAGGCACGCCGGGCGACAGCTCGTGCAGGCCTTCGATGGCCGATGTAACGGTTATTGCCGGCGTAATTACACCGTCGGCGATGAGCGTGCTCGCCCCCAGCATGGCCAGAATATACAGCCATCGGCTGCCGCGTTTGCGTATAAGGGTGAACAATGCCAGCACGCCGCCCTCGCCATGGTTGTCGGCACGCAGTGCTACTACCACATATTTGAGCGTGGTTTGCAGCGTCAGCGTCCATATAATACACGATACGGCACCCAGAATATAAGCCGTATCGTAGTGGGGATTGGCCCTTAAAATGGTGCGCATAACGTATAGAGGCGACGTTCCTATGTCGCCGAAGACAATACCGATAGCTATCAAAAGCCCCATCATTGTGAGCTTTTTACGGGTGGCGCAAGCTGAAATCATGATATATTTATTTGTTATCCGCCTGCAAAATTACACAGAACAACGCTTCGCACGGGGCTATACAGGTTTAAAAAACGCTAACAACAGCGAGGCCGGGACGGCAGAACGGAGTGGAGAACAGTGCAGGCTTTGCGCTGCCTGATACAATTCTTTGGCTTTTTCGGCACTTAATATCTCAATCTTTTCTTATCTTTGTAATCTGAATACATTATTATATTATAACCTGAAACAGAAATCATGAAGAAGGGTTAGTTGCGTTCGCAGTTCCCCGCAATCGTTGTTTTACAGGGCAGTAACGGTTGAAAGGCAGAAAGGCAAAGGGCCGGAGGGCAAAGTGCTGCGCTGAAAGGCAAAGGGGCGAAAGGGGATATTGGGGAGCGAAAGGATAAAAAAGAGAAAGGGCAGAAAGGCTTTTGCCATTTATTTCACGAACCGGAATGTTTGCCTTACCTTTGATCATCCCGGAGCTGTACGAAAACAGGGGCCTCCTTTATGCCGCCTGCCTTATGGCCATACCGTTAAACAGGCAGCAGGTTTGCCTCTCCTGACTCCCTTATCCCCGCCGGTCAGAACCTTTGATTCTTTAATTTTTAAATTCTCTAATTCTGAATAATATGAAACAAAAACGATTCAACCCTCATCGCAACACGTTCACAGGCAGCGTGCTTGTGATGCTTTTTGTGCTGGGAACGCTGTTTTCGGGCACGTTGTCCGTATCGGCACGGAATCAGGAAAAAACCGGTGCGGGCGATACCCTGGCCACCAGTTACCGGCTGGTTTCGCCCGACGGCCGCCTCGTGATGAACTTTACGCTCGACGCTGCAGGGCGTCCCTCCTACGACCTTACGTACAAGGGCCGCAGCGTTGTCAGGCCCTCTTACC
>CALIIG010000094.1 GCA_938018155.1 uncultured Prevotella sp. | reverse complement strand
ATGATTGATGACCATCTTGAGTATCACAATTACGTGTTCTTCTCAACCACTACCATCCATAACGACCTCCTTAACAAGGATATACGTTGCTCGTCAGGATGGTTAGGGCACGTCAGTGTTTCTGATATTTCTGACATTACTACACAGATTGTGCTTGAAGAAATGACGAAAGCCAATAACGGCAGCATCGCCGTTGACCCGTCAGACCTGGCTGACAGCGACAAGAGCAAGTCGTCCGAAGAGCAGATTACAAGCCTCATCACAAAGGCTGTACGGAAGAGTGGTGCAAACGTCGACTCAATAACGAAGAATGTTTCGGGTCAGATTGCCGACGAAGTAAGCAAGCAGGTGAAGAAAGAAATTTCAGAAAATACCGACAGCACTACCGCAAAAGACGCCAATAGCATATGGGATCAAATTATCAAATTCCTGAAAAATCTGTAATCCGACATCAATATCAGATAACAGATTAAACCAGAATTTTCACAAATTATTATATCATTGCCCCCTGACACCTGTGTTGTCAGGGGGCAATGTTGTGTATACGATACGTTAATGCATCTTATAAACCGCTTTAATACAGCTATATTCAACATGTTTAAAGGAACTGCAAAAAGCATTCTTACACCAAATTCACCCCTTTTAGGTATTGCAAGGATATTACCTTTTTCTTAATTTTGTTGCATTAAAATATAATGTTCACCTTAAAAATCCAACAAAATGAAGAAGCGTTTATTTTTTACACTCCTCGTTATCTGCACATTATCAGGCCTGTTGATAACTGCATGCCATCAGGGAAACAAAAACAACGAACCCGCCCATACAGAAGATTTGTTGCCACAGATGGAAGGTACCTTTTATGAATTTTTCTCTGATCAGGGAGCAAATGCTGCAAAATGGAATACCCTTTGGCTTGCTGAAGCAGAGAAATTCACAGGCAAAGAAAAGGCAGCCGATGCCGTAACCACAATGAAAAACAAATGTGAAGGCACAGTTATTGGGGCTGAAGCTATCGCCAAATTCGGCGAATACGGCAATGATAATATGGATTTTAGTAAGCCTTATCAGTTTGATTGTCACTTCAAACAGGGTGTCTACCAATTTGTTTTCAAAGGTCATACCATCTCGGCAACTGATAAAAAGGGAAACCTTTTGTTTTTACATACCTATTATTTACTGGAGAAAGACCATCATACCGGTGTGGAAATATACAAAAGCAAGGATGGCAACCAGGACGAATTTACCTATTTTCTGCTATACCCCGATACGCCTTCAACCACCCACCACATTGAGTTCCGTTACGGTTTCGATAAAAATGCCCTGAAGCTCCTGCGCAAAGGCAAATATGCTTATTGGATGGCAGCAGGCATCCGGGCCAATAATGATGCCGACTGTAAAGCAGCCATCAAACTCTTTGTCGAGGAAAATTTGGCCGGCAAAGAGAAATAAGAAGCCATAGAAGCTTGGGAAACTCCTCGCCCCTCCCCCAAAAACCATACTTCAATTCTTCATCATTGCACCCTGACGACAGTGCCGTCAGAGTGCAATTATTTTTACATGCCGTTTGAATTGCTGAATGAAGGTACGGCATAAACGGTATAAAAACCGTGGAATTACATCGTAAACACGATACTCACATGGTGTAAGACCATACCCGCCATAACATACAGCTCCATCAAAAGCTGCGAAGACACATCCTGTTCACAGCAGAACTGAACGGGATATACTATATTTTTGCCATATAGGCAAAGCATCTTTTTTAAAAAAACTAAAAACAAAGGTATGTTTCAATTGAAACATTTGGCTGCCCCGCCTAATGGCATTACTTTTGCATGCAGACATATATATATAGTTTTCTAATAATAATATTTAATCATGAAAATCGAAAAGATTCATGCTCGTGAGATACTTGACTCACGCGGTAACCCGACAGTTGAAGTAGAAATCACTCTTGAGAACGGCGTTATGGGCCGTGCAAGCGTTCCATCAGGTGCATCAACCGGTGAAAATGAGGCTCTTGAGCTTCGCGACGGCGACAAGAATCGTTTCGGCGGTAAAGGCGTATTGAAGGCCGTTGCCAACGTAAACGATGTGATTGCACCCGCTTTGAAGGGTGACTGTATCTTTGATCAGCGCGCACTCGACTACAAAATGCTCGCTCTTGACGGTACACCAACCAAGAGCAAACTCGGTGCAAACGCTATCCTTGGCGTAAGTCTTGCAGCTGCCCATACAGCAGCAAAGGCTCTCGGTATGCCTCTTTATCGTTATATTGGCGGCACAAATACCTATGTCCTTCCTATCCCGATGATGAACATTATCAACGGTGGTGCTCACTCTTCAGCTCCTATCGCTTTCCAGGAATTCATGATTCAGCCCCGCGGTTGCGCTTCTGAGAAAGAGGCTATCCGCTGTGGTGCCGAAGTATTCCACGCATTAGCCAAGGTTCTTAAGAAGCGCGGGCTCTCTACTGCAGTAGGTGATGAGGGCGGTTATGCTCCTGAACTGAACGGCATTAACGATGCGCTCGACAGCATTTGCCAGGCTATTAAGGATGCCGGTTACGAGCCAGGCAAGGACGTTACCATCGCCATGGACTGTGCTGCATCTGAATTTGCTACACAAAAGAACGGCAAATGGTTCTACAACTACAAGCAGCTGAAGAACGGTATGCCCAAGGACCCGAACGGGAAAGAGCTTGACGACGACCAGCAGATCGCTTATCTGCAGGAGCTTTGTAACAAGTATCCTATCGCTTCTATTGAGGACGGTCTTGATGAAAACGACTGGGAAGGCTGGGTTAAACTTACTAAGGCCCTTGGCGATAAGGTACAACTCGTTGGCGATGACCTCTTCGTTACCAATACAAAGTTCCTTGAAAAGGGTATCAAAATGGGCGCAGCCAACGCCATTCTCATCAAAGTGAACCAGATTGGCTCGCTTACAGAGACCCTCGAGGCTATTGAAATGGCTCACCGTCACGGTTACAACACTGTTACTTCTCACCGTTCAGGCGAGACCGAAGACACAACAATTGCCGACATTGCCGTTGCAACCAACTCAGGACAGATAAAGACTGGTTCAATGAGCCGCACAGATCGTATGGCAAAATACAACCAGCTTATCCGCATTGAAGAGGAGCTTGGCCAGTACGCTCAATATGGATACAACAAGCTGAAGTAAGTAAACGCTTACAAAGCACAATATCAACAATCCCTGCTACGGACAAAACCGTGGCAGGGATTTT
>CALIIG010000093.1 GCA_938018155.1 uncultured Prevotella sp. | reverse complement strand
CATGGAATGCCTCACTATTTGTTGTATTCCCGTGGCTTTCAGGCTGTTTAAATTTGCTGCAGTCAAACGTGTGATAACCCGTAATGCCGAAAGCTATGTGCGCTGGGCGTCAGTAAGATTAGCCCTGTTTGTTGTACCCATGATGGTTAATACGTGGCTGTATTACCAGTTTATGAATGTAGCTTTTGGGTATATGGCTATTATAGGCATGTTGTGTTTGCTACTTGTTTACCCCACGCGTACGCGTTATTTATCCGAAACCGGTCAGGAGAAATAGTTTTCATCAGTGCGTTATGAAGCTGTCGGTTATTATTGTCAACTACAATGTAAAGTACTATTTAGAGCAGTGTCTGCGTTCGGTACAGAAAGCTCTTTGTGGTATTGATGCCGAAGTGATTGTTATTGACAACCATTCACACGATGGCTCAATGGAATATTTGTCGCCCCGTTTTCCCGGTTATACTTTTATTAGCAGCAATCATAACCTGGGATTTGCCCGTGCCAACAATCGTGCCATTGCCCAAAGCACGGGCGAATACATATTGCTGCTGAATCCCGATACGGTGGTTTCTGAAGAATCTTTGCGCACGGTTGTGGGCTTTATGGACAGTCATCCACACGCCGGTGCAGCAGGAGTGAGGATGATTAAGGTTGACGGGAGCAATGCTTTGGAATCGCGACGCGGTGTGCCGTCGCCTATGACATCGCTTTATAAAATGAGCGGGCTGTGCCGTCGCTTTCCAAATAACCGTCGTTTTGGGAAGTATTATATGAGCTATCTGTCGTGGGACGAACCCGAACAGATTGAAATTGTAAGCGGAGCATTTTGTATGCTGCGACGAAAGGCACTGGAAGAGGTGGGCCTTTTAGATGAAGATTACTTTATGTATGGCGAGGATATTGACCTGAGTTACCGTTTGTTGAAGGCTGGCTGGGCCAATTGGTATGTGCCTGTACGTGTGTTACACTACAAGGGTGAGAGCACACAGAAGTCGAGTTTTCGCTATGTTCATGTCTTTTATGGGGCTATGCTTATCTTCTTTAGGAAACATTTCGGACATCTTAGTTTTCTTCTTACATTGCCTGTACGGCTGGCCATTTACATAAAAGCGTCTCTGGCCCTTATACCTATGGTGCTTCGCAAGATACGTCGCTCGCTGGGTTTTGCAGACAAAACGTTCGGGTCGGACCCTCTGTATGTCTTTTGCATAGCATCGCAACATCGCAAATCATGCGAATTGCTGATTAGGCGTGAGGGACTTCATGCCAGGATATTTGATACCGATACGGCCATTCCTGAAGACGTGTATGATGTTTCGGGAACCAGCAGACGATACATTGCCTTTGACATGTCGGCCTTTTCGTACAATGATGTTTTCGGTTTCTTTACACAAAATCGTCATTCGGGAGCAGTCATGGCCATGTATTATCCCGATGAGGGAATGGTAATAACCGATACTGATGTTTTAAACGGATAGCTGTTAACGGCAGGTTTCAGGTATAATGACATAAAAACGGTTCTACATTGTTTTTAAAAAGCGTAACAGTATGTGTGAAAAATCAGAAACAGCCAGCCAGGAATTCCCCTGTGTTACTTTAAGGGCTATGGAGCCTGAAGACCTTGATGTTCTCTACACTATTGAGAACGATATGGAGCTTTGGGATGCAGGCAATACCAATGTACCTTATTCACGCTATGCGTTGCATGAATATATGTCGAATGTTTCGGGCGATATTTATGCTGACCGGCAGGCCAGACTCATGGTTTGTACCCAACAAAAAGAGGTGGTTGGCATGATCGACTTAATTGATTTTAATCCTCGTCATCAGCGCGCTGAGGTGGGAATTGTTATTCAAAAGCCTTACAGGGCAATGGGATATGGACAGGCTGCCATGGCAAGGCTGATAGATTATACCCGCCATACCTTACATATCCGCCAGCTTTATGCCTTTGTTGATGTGGGTAATACGTTTTGCATCCGGTTGTTTAAGCATGCTGGTTTTGTGCCTGCAGCCCGTCTCGGCGACTGGTTAAACTGCAGAGACGGTTACCATGATGCCATTTTGATGCAACGTTTTTTATAAAAAAACATATGAAAAGTTTTGTAATGCAAAAATAAATATATACCTTTGCGTCCGCAATTCAGGAAACTCATCACTTACATGATAGCCTTTGTGATTGCCGGGGTGGCTCGGTGAAAGCCTTTTGCCCCGTAGAGAACAGCGTTCTTTGATAGGATTTCATAAACAGAGAAGTAGTACAAGAAGCGGCCTTTGTGCATGTCCTGCTTGCAAAAGCGTTGGGACGGATGTATGAAGGCTGGGTAAAAAGAAACGAACCGTCCGGGGCTTTCCCTTGTTTTTTTCAAAACATCGTGGAAGCCGGAACTATTTCGTTACCAGGAAACTTCAATGACGGACAGGCGTTCGGTGCCAGGCATTAACAAAGAATATTTTACAATGGAGAGTTTGATCCTGGCTCAGGATGAACGCTAGCTACAGGCT
>CALIIG010000092.1 GCA_938018155.1 uncultured Prevotella sp. | reverse complement strand
AAAATTTTATCAAAAAAAGGGTTTCATTTCAAATCTATTTTTTACATTTGCGAAAGAAAACAAGCCTTTTGTTATTTCAAAATAAAATCAGAATCGGGATACCCTTAAATTTTTAATATATAAACTGTTAATTTGATTATTATGAAAAAAAGTTTATCATTATTCCTCGTATCTGCAGCACTGGCAAGCCCTGTGTTCGCAACAGAAAACGGGAATCCGGTGTTGACATCGGTCAACGAGACAGCAAACGTCACCGAAACAGCCAGGGTTGACACGGTGTCACAGAAAGAACAGTCGACCTGGGAGAAAATAATCAGTCACATGCCTAAGTTTTCAGGTTACCTGCAAACAGGCTGGAACTGGAGCAAAACCAGCGCATCGGGCTCACATGCCAGCTCATCTTTCCAGGCAAAACGCCTGCGCTTGATCATGGATGGCAACGTAGGCGAGAAGGTTGACTTCCGTTTACAGATCGAGGCTTTTAATGGAATATCAGGCTCTACCAACGGTAACGGCCAGAAAACCGTACAGGTAATGGATGCTTTTGCAACATTAAAGTTCATGCCTGAGTTCAAAATCCGCGCAGGACAGTTCTATACTCCTCTGGGCTATGAGAACTATGACATCTCTCCCAAGACCCTTGAGACCGTTGATTTCTCAAATATTGTATACCGCATGGCATGTCGTAACCCGTACGAATACAACCTTGTTGACTATGGACGTGACCTTGGAGTGATGATCATGGGAGACGCATTCGACAGCGGTAAGGGCTTCCGCTATCTGCATTATGACCTTGCTTTAACCAACGGTTCGCTGCCAACGAAGGACGACCGCAACAGTTCGAAGGACGTTTATGCCAGCGTTACTGTTCGCCCTATTAAGTTCTTTAACGTAAAGGCTACCTATAACTACGGCCGTTACTCCACTACGACGCTGGGCACTAACCAGGGAGTAGGCTCTGGTAAGTACAGCCCGATGAGCCGTTTTGTTGTAGGAGCATGGTACAACGACCCGGAAGGTATTGACCTTCGCGCTGAATACGGTATGATGAACTCAAAGGTTGACGGCGTGAAATTTGTTGATGAGCAGGGGGCTTACTTCCTTGCTGCCTACCATCTTAACAAGTGGCTGCCTATGGTTCGCTGGGATATGTACAGGGATCACAGCAAGTTCTATCCCACTCCTGGTATGCTTGCAAGCCGCGAGGCTACCACAAACAACTACAACCGTGTCCTTGTTGGTTTGAACTACCAGCTGTTTAAGAACGTAACTATTCAGTTTAACTATCACCACTTCTTCTATAATAAAGACGTAAAAGCTGCAAACGGCTACGGCGGTAACAACCAAATTCAGTTAATGGGACGCTTTGCTTTCTAAGCAATAGTTAGAGAAACACGATATTGCTCCGCCGTCATGATAGGGCAATATCACAAAAAACAAATCGCAATTATTTTATTAACCCACAAAATAAATCAAATTATGAAGAAATTATTAATGCTTTTAGCTGCCACCCTTCTTGGCTCGGGTGCTTATGCTCAGCACTTAGGCACCGAATATCGCCTGAAGAAAGTAATTCAGGTTCCGGCACGTCAGGGTATCGCTGCCGACAAGGACTACTTCTATCTATCCGATACACGCGGTCTGTATAAGTATGACCACAACTGGAATCTTGTTCAGAAGAGGGTTCAAACCAATGCCGATCCGTTGTTCCCGCACCCGGAAAAGGCAAACCATTTCGGTGATATTGACGTATATGATGGTAAAATTTATACCGGCAACGAGCACTTTAACCTGGGCCGTGGCGAAAATATTTCAATATCAGTATACGATGCAAAGACGCTGAAATGGATTGAAGATATTCCATGGTGCCCTGAATCGGGACAGGTAGAATGCTCAGGAGTTGCCGTCGACAGGGAAACAGGCCTCATCTGGTTGTCCGATTGGGTTGACAGTCGCTACGTATATGCTTACAGTCTTGCAACGAAAAAGTATTACACTAAGATGCAATGCCGTCCTGAACCATATTGGTGTCAGGGTATCTATATTGCAGACGGCAAAATGCTTTTCTCTGCTGACGATGGTGAATCAACCTACCATATCTCTGACAACCTGTATGTTGCCGACATTGCCGGTGCTCCATACTATGGCTTAAAACAGGGTACAGAACCAGAAAAGGCAGACCCATGGAATGTAAAGGTTGACGAAAACGGTAAGGTTGTAAAGCGTACCGGCCTTATTCCTGCAGGTGCTTTCTCACGCCACCTCACCCTTTTCCGCGATATGAAAGACTTCCGTCGCTGTGGCGAAATTGAAGGTTTAACCGTTGATCCTCTTACAGACGATCTGCTTGTACTTAACAACCGCGGTACACAGATTATCCTGGGTATGAGCCAGGGTCCTTTCACAGAGGAAGGTTATACGGGTGAAATTCATGAGGTTTACGTATACGAGAAAATCAAATAAAACATTATAGAATAGTTGTTCTGCTTGTACGAGCGACTATTTAAGACAAAATCCCCGCACTCTTCAAATGTAAGAGTGCGGGGATTCTCCTTTTATTTCATGCCATTAAACTTACAAACGTGTAGGCTTAATGCTTGTTTCGGTTTACTCTTCGTTTGGTACAAGGGTTTCAATATAGTTGGTAAGCATACCAATGCCCTTTACATTTTCACCTCCCTGCGGAATAATAACATCGGCATAACGCTTGGTAGGCTCTATGAATTGCTCGTGCATGGGCTTAAGAACTTTAAGATAGCGGTCAACAACCATAGATACTGTTCGCCCACGATCGATGGTATCGCGCTGTATATTGCGTATAAGACGCTCGTCAGGGTCACAGTCGACAAATATCTTAAGGTCCATCATGTCGCGCAATCGCTTATTGATAAGCGTCATAATACCCTCAATAATAATTACCGGCTTAGGCTCAACATGGATGGTTTCAGGCAAACGGTTACTGATAATATAGCTATACGTAGGCTGCTCTACGGCATGGTCGTTACGCAATTCGTTCACCTGTTTGATAAGAAGCTTCCAGTCGAACGCATCGGGATGGTCGAAATTAATATTGCTTCGTTCCTCGGGTGTCATTCCTGTTGTATCATTATAATAAGAGTCGAGGGGAACAACGGCCACATAATGTGGTGGAAGTGCTTCTACAATTTTCTTAACAACAGTGGTCTTGCCCGAACCAGTACCGCCGGCAATGCCTATAATGGTTATCTTATCTAAAGACGCATTTACTAACTTTTCAACGGGAATAATTGGTTTTTGTGTATCATCCATAGTGGCTGTATATTGTTTTGAGGTTACAAAAGGCCCGTTTCACGGAACATCTGGCTATAATATTCGGCTTTCTTTTCAATCTTCATGGGATATGCTCTTGACGAGCTGGGTTCACGGTATAAGCCTATTGTGCGGTTTTCAAAATTGAAATCAACATGCTCGCCCATCTTCATCTTGCCTGTTTCAATGCCATAATGATGCGTAAATACTGCGGTGGCTAACTGTCCTGCAGCCAGAACCCCTTTACATTGAGGTAACGAACGAAGCATCTTATCGAGGTCGGCCTGCTCAATTATTTCCAAATCCTTATCGGCAGCAGTGCCTTTTGTTCGCCGGATACGCAAACAAGTGTCAAAAATTGCAATGCCTCTTTCGCGCATAAAAGCCTTTAATTCGTCAACCTTATAGGTTTTGTTTTCCTGGTCAACAAATCGCATCTTGTCACCATAAAAGCACAATCCCATGATGCGCCACATGTCATTGGTGAAGTTTGGGTAGTACCATTGCATGCACCAGCGATGTGGAGCAGGCGGAAAGGTTCCCAACATCAACAAACGTGCATGCGAAGGGAGAAAAGGTTCAAAGGGGTGTGTTTCTATTTTGTCAATATTATTCATTAAAGATACACTTAATATCAAAATTACTTCATGGTATCTTCGGCCTCTAAACTTGCCCGTTCTGCATCGCATTCAGCCATATATTTAAGCTGTGCTGCATCATAAGCGGGCAACTTAACCATATTTGCAGGAGTCGTTTTTACGCCCTGCTCCTTTACAAGATAAACCACAGTAGGCAGGTGATCAGAGAACCCATCGAGCCAAACGCCACCAGCAGTAGTGCGCCGTGTAGTCCCTTTATATTTCCCTTCCGTCTGGAAAAGATACGGCATACGCTGTACCTCGCACTTCCAATATTTCAGCGAACTATAATCTTTTACACCTTGTTTATTAAGTAAACTGGGGGAAAGTATAATCTGATCAAACAAATTCCAATTGCCTTGATATTGTAAAGTACCCGTATGTTGCCTGGTAAGAACGTTGTACCACGGATTAAACATATCGCCTGCACCCACCATTGATATTTCTTCTTTGGCAGAAAGTACATCGTGCATGCTCTTATCAATAGGGTCATCATTCATATCACCCATGACAATTACCTTGCAATTCTTATCTGATGCCAGAATTTTATCCTTTAAAACCTTGATTTGTTCGGCTCCCACTTCGCGATAATAAGGACCGTTAAAACGACTGGGAAGATGGTTAACTATTACAACAAGGCGGTCGCCTGCCAGCCTTCCGCTGACAGCAAAAAAGCCGCGAGTGCGGAAATCGCTATCCTGTTTCTCTGTGGGAATATAGGGGTAAAGCTTTACGTCATCAACCTGAAAGAGCTTTGGATTATACAGCAAGGCACAATCAATGCCGCGATGATCGGGACCTTCTATATGGCAGAACCGATACCCTCTTTGTTTCAGCTCGGGCTGGTTACAAAGGTCAGCTAATACCTTGTCGTTTTCAACCTCGGCCAAACCAATCACCGAGCACCCTACTCCAGGCAACGTTGTTGTCGCCATATCGCTTAGGGCACGAGCCATGTTGTGCAGTTTGTGACTGTATTTCAGACCATTCCAACGATACGAACCAGAAGGAAGAAAGTCGTAATCGCGCTTTCCCACATCGTGACAAGTATCAAAAAGATTCTCCTGATTGTAAAAACCTACGGCGTAAACTGAAAATTTCTTTTGAGCTGAAACGGATAAATTTATCGTCAGCATTAAAATAAGAAAGAAAAAAAACTTTTTCATTGTGCTACGTTTATTTTTTGCAAATATCGTAATTAATATTGAAACAATTGATACGCACAATACAAAAATTAATAAAATATATCTATATCATTAAGATTAAATTAAGTATCTTTGCAACATTAGTTACATATATTATTCATAATCTATTCAATTATGCAGAAAATGCTTGTCGCGGCTCTTTTAGCCTTAAGCTACGCTCAACTAACATTTGCACAAGAAGATTCAACAAGTGTAGGGGAGACAGCTTTTACGTTTACAGAAGCACAGCTGGGAGAAGACGAAAATATGGAACGAAATGTATCCATAATTAGTTCTAACTCTAATGCCTACGCGTCTGGCGTTGGTTTTCTTTTCTCACCCATGCGATTCCGTTATCGTGCGCTGAATCAGAAGTATAACGAAATTTATATTAATGGTGCACCTGTCAACGATATGGAGACAGGACAGTTCCGTTTCTCTATGATTGGCGGTCTTAACCAGCAGACACGCAACATGGAATCGTCGCTTCCATTTGAGAGTAACAACTTTGCCTATACAGCTTTAGGCGGTAGTAACAACTACGATTTCAGGTCGGCTGACATGGCTTCCGGCCAAAGATTCTCGCTTGCAGCGGCTAATCGCAATTACACACTAAGAGGAATGTATACCTATAACAGCGGTTTGAACGATAATGGTTGGGCCTATTCTGCCAACATTACTTACCGATGGGCTAACCGCGGCTATGTAAGAGGAACCTTTTATAATTCTCTTTCCTATTTCTTTGGGGTACAAAAGCTGTTAGGTGACCACTCTTTATCGTTCTCAACCTGGGGTAATCCTACGGAGCGCGCATCACAAGGAGCTTCGACCGACGAAATGTACTGGTTGGCAAACGACTATCAATACAACCCTTATTGGGGCTATCAGAACGGGAAAATACGCAACAGCCGTGTTGTTCGTGACTTTACACCATCGGCCATTTTTACATGGGACTGGAAGATGAACGACAATAACAAGCTCGTCACATCGCTTTTTGGTAAGTACGGGATGTACAAAAGTACAAAGCTCAATTACAACGGCGGAGACAATCCGCAACCCGATTACTGGAAACGTCTGCCATCAAGCTATTATGATGTTTGGGGTAACGACTACAATACAGAGCAGGGTTATCAGGATTTCCTGACAGCACGAAACTACTTTATGGGAAGTATGGCTGCACGTCAGATTAGCTTTGACCAGCTTATTTACGCCAACAGACAGGCGGCTTCACAAGGTGCAGATGCTATGTATTACATACAAGCCCGTAACTCGAATGCCTTTAACCTCACACTTTCGTCAACATTAACTTCGCACATTACGGAGAAGAGCGTCTGGAACAACGGTTTCTTTGTTGCTCATAATAACAATAATCACTTCCAAACCATGGAGGATTTGCTGGGGGCTTCTTCCTTTCATAATATTAATACCTATGCGTTGGGGGCATACCCTACTGGCTCTGACCGTCTGCAATACGACTTAAATCATGCCAACGCAGAGGTGAAAAAGGGCGACCGTTTTGGTTACGATTATCATATTCTGGTCAACAAAGCACAACTCTGGACAAGCTATACCACAGACTTTGGCATCGTACACTACTCTGTTTCTGCACGCTTAGGTGGGCAAACTATGCAGCGCGATGGTAAAATGCGCAACGGTCTTTTTGCTGATAACTCATACGGAAAGAGCAAAACTGCCAAGTTTCTCGAAGGCGGATTCAAAACCGGCGGCGACTTTAACTTAGGTGGAGGCAACACACTTACCATGGGAATAGGTTATGATATTCACGCACCGTCGGCATCTACAGCCTTTTATGCTCCTGAAGTAAACAACGATTTCGTTATGGATTTACATAACGAACGCCTTTTCTCATCGGAAGTAGGCTATCAGTTCCTCAACAGCTGGCTACATGCAAATGTCAATGCTTACTATAACCATATGTCGAATGTTACCGAGTGGAACTGCTTCTACTTTGACGATATCAACAGTTTTTCGTATAACTCTTTGTCAGGCTTGAGAAAAGAAGCATACGGTATTGAGGGAGCTTTCAAATTTAAACTTACGTCTTTTCTTGACTTAAAGCTTCTCGGAACCATCAGCGAAGCCAAGAATATCAGCAGTGCAAACGTTATTTACCTGAACTCAACCGATGGCGTTTACAGTGCACCCGATGAAGCTTTTGTAAAGGGAATGCGCGAAGATGGCACGCCGTTAACTGCCACTTCCATCGCTTTGAGCTATCATAAAAGCGGTTGGTTCATTGATCTAAACGGCAATTGGTACGACCGTATTTATCTAAGCTATTCACCTTATTACAGATATAAGAGTGTTATTGGGAACGAAAACAATGCTCCTGTTCAGGCAAAGGGTAACGGAGGATGGATGTTTGACGGTTCAATTGGTAAAAGTATCTATCTCAAACACGGTAGTTTGAACTTCAATTTCATGGTTACAAACATCCTGAATAACCGCAGAATTGTGACTGGTGGCTACGAACAGAGCCGCTCTGATCGTACTTCTTCCGGCAACACACGCGTGTATCGTTTCTCTAAGAACCCCAAAAAGTATTATGCTTTTGGTACAAACGGTATGTTCCAGGTTTCCTATAAATTTTAAAATTGCTCAATATGAAAACAATTAAATACATCTTAATGTGGGGCCTTGCCTGCGGTCTTGCTTCATCTTGCATGAATAGTGGCTGGGACGAACCAGAGAAAACAGCCGAAGAAATAGGTTTAGGCAACAAGTATCTTAAGGAGACAAACGTAATTACCATTGCGCAGCTTAAACAGGATTATGCTGCACAAATCAATACCGACTATCGTAATGGTACTCCTTATAAGCAAATTGACAAGGACCTGCAGATAAAGGGAGTCGTTACGGGTAACGACATTTCGGGTAACCTTTACAACAAAATCTCTGTGGATGACGGCACAGGAGCCATTATCATTGCAATTGGTGAGGGCGGCCTTCGCGGCAAATTCCCGGTGGGAACAGAGCTGCTGATAAACCTCCGTGGCCTCTGTGTGGGTAGTGATAAAGGCAAGCAGGCCACCATCGGAACGCCCTACTTCCAAAACTATAAAACAAATTTGGGAGACACCACACTGGTTTCTTTCGTCAGCCGTATGAGCTTACATCTCTGGAATCAGCATTATAAGATTATCGCTTCGGGTAAGGATGTTCAGCCCGTTGAATACAATAGTACCTGGACAGCTGCCTCAAAAGGACTGCTTTATGGCGGTAAACTCGTTACGATAAAGAATGTAACTTTCAAAGGTGCCGACGGAAAGAAAAAGTATTATGAGGCTGGTAACAGAGGCTCTGTTTACTTTAACCAATACGGCAATTCCATTTACCTCTATAATAGCCAATATGCAAACTTTGCCGGCAACCCGTTACCTACGGGCACCGTTAATGTTACGGGAGTCCTGATAAGGTATAACAATACCTGGGAAGTGATTATTCGTAACATTAACGACGTTGAGGAAGTCCATTAAAACATATTTAAGACAAATTTAAAACCGTAATAACAATGAAAAGATTTTATCAAACAGCCATCATGATGGCTATGGCGGTTCTATCCTTCACCAGCTGTGAAGATGTGCCGGCACCTTATAATTTTACGCACAAACCTTCTGAACCATCCAACGAAAACATTGTTCCCCAAGGAGATGGTGCATCTGTAGCTACTGCCTATAACGTAGCAGCAGCTCTCGACCTTATCAATAACGGTACTTATACAACCAATAAGGTGTATATCAAAGGAGTGATAACCCAAATCGATAACATCGATACCGGCAGCTATGGTAATGCTACTTACTCTATCGCTGACAAGAAAGGAAACACCGTTCAGCTCAAAATCTACCGCGGTTATGCCTTGGGAAATCAGCATTTTACTGCATCTGATGCTATCAAAGTGGGCGATCAGGTTGTTATTTATGGCGAACTAACCATGTTCGGTACAACACCAGAGGTTAAGCAGGGCAACTATATTGTTTCACAAAATGGACAAACAAGCGGTGCCTCTACGCCGTCAACGCCCAGCACACCTTCACAAGGGTTGAACATTTCCGGAACAACGGTTACGCTTACCAACAGTGCTGCAACGGCAGGTACAACTACAACAACTGTCGATCTCAATACACTCGGACTTACTGACAAAGCTGAAGTAACATCCTTTTCGTTCCCTGACGGTGCCACTGCAACCTTCGACAGCAATGGCAATACGAACAAACCTATCTTCTCTTCGCTTACTAAGGGTATTCGTACTTATGCCAACTGTAAGATTACCATCAACGGTAAAGCCAAGATTGCGAAAGTAACCTTCGACTGCGATACTTATAACAGCACCAATTATGTAGGTAATACCACAGCCACAGTTACCTTCAGCGGTAACGATGCTGTTTATACAAACGTGTTTACAGGCACTACCGGTGGCGGCGTTCAGCTGCGTGTTAAGAAGATTACCATTACCTACGCACAGTAATTACCATGTAGGATATAGCCGTTATAAGGCTCAAAAACTATATAAAACATTTGGCGGGTTGCATAATTCTTCGTAATTTTGCACCCGCTAATTATGTATAGCATAGATTATTATTATTAAAAACAAAAATAAAATGAAAAAAGGTATTCATCCAGAAAACTATCGTCCCGTCGTATTTAAGGATATGTCCAACGGCGATATGTTCCTTACAAAGTCTACTTGCAAAACATCTGATACGGTGGAATTTGAAGGAGAGTCTTATCCTCTGGTAAAAGTCGAAATCTCAAGCACCTCTCATCCCTTCTACACGGGTAAGAGTAAGCTCGTTGATACTGCCGGTCGCGTTGACCGATTCATGAACCGTTACGGTAAATTGAATAAGTAAACAGATACCTTCTTACATATATTATAAGGAACTTACAAAAGTGCGGTAGAACGTAGTTGCATATACGTTCCATCGCACTTTTGCTTTTTCTGCCTGCTTTTATCCTTTTATTATCGTATCAAAAAAGCGTGAATACAATGAGAAAATTATATTTTTTTTTCGTCGTTATTGCCTTATCGTTCTCCGCCTGCTCTTCGGGAGACGATTCTTCATCATCCGGAGACAACACCTCCAATACAGGAAATAACGGTAATTCCAACACAGGAGGGAACACATCAGAGCAGAATGCCGGCTTCACCGATGACACAAAGCACGACAATTCCAACCCCATCATGAGCTTTCCTGAATATGGACGTCTGGAAGTTCCGGCGTTACACGGGCAGTACTTCGCGTGTATTGATTCATAAAGTAGCCAGTTATGGCATTAATTATATGACTGAATGGGATGACGTTCAAAAGGGTCCGCGCTGGAGTGCTTATATATTAACATCCAGCCTTATGCGCAATCATGTTCCGCGTTATACAGCCGACCGCAACCGGGGCGAAGTGCAATATCCCTTCGATCCGCTCATACCCGACTCTCTTCAATGGGATTATGACTGGTTCACCAACGACAACAGGAGCTACGACCACGGCCATTTGTGCCCGTCGGCCGACCGCCGTTGCGACCGTAAATCGCAATATCAAACGTTCTATATGAGCAATATGTCACCCATGTTCGGCCCGTTTAACAGTGGCGTATGGGCCAATATCGAGCAGGCTGTGCGCACTGCGGCCTCACGATACTGCGATACGCTGTATGTCGTCAAAGGAGGAACTATCGATACCGGCACTTATAACGGCCGCAATCTTGTATATCATAAGCTGCCCAACGGGCTGGTAATTCCCCGCTTTTTCTACACAGCCATGTTCTACCGCACACGTGGAAAGTATTACGCTATTGCATTATGGATTGACCAATTTGCCTACCGCAACAGCAATGAAGGCAATTTAGCCCGGTTCGCTATATCCATTGACCAACTGGAAAAACGAACAGGGGTCGACTTTTTCTGTAATGTTCCCAATGCCGAAGAGGCAAAAATGGAAACCCAGTGCGACCCCGTGGCGTGGGGATTACGGTAAATTCCCCAAACAAAAGAAAAGGTAAGGCTCCTTGCTGGCGTCTTACCTTTCTTCGTTATCCTAAATGATTTGCCTGTCATTTAAGGCCGACAGACTCTCTTACCTTATCTTCGTGTTGGTAAATTCCAGCTTCCACCTCTCACCTTTTCGATGATGTTTTCGCCGATAACAATTGTCGGGTGCTTTGCCACCTGTGCGAAAGGTGCAGCCTTTGCACTGTTATTGGTAACCCTGCGCAGGTCAAACTGAATCATATCAGGGTTATTTGTACCTATCATATAACCGTTAAAGGCTCCGTTTTGTTCGTCAAGATAGAAACCGTGCGTGCGTGCGCTCCTGTCCATTACAAATGTTATAGCGTTCTGGGTGAGGTATTTTACATGAATATCTCCTGTACGCTCGTCAATATACCAGTTAAATTTCAACGGCTCATTGCGCTGCGTTACGTTTCCCTGTGCATCAGTGAGGTAATCAATCTCCGTTCCTGTTCCCTTAATAGCGTTGGCTGAGTTGCGCGCGAACGTTATATTGGCATTGAAACGGTCCTTTCTTCCATTATCGCCATTGGTGTAAACCATTGTTCCATCCCATTCACCAGACAGTGCCTCGGCTTCGTCAAGCAACGTTTGTCCTGAGTTCTGGCCACCATTATTATAATTATAATCGTTCCAGTTATAACTGTTACCGTTGTTATAATCATACCACCAGGGCACATCAGTACCATACCAGGGGTCGTCGCTATCCCAGGGATCGTTATAACAACCCGAAAAAATCACGGGCACTGTCAACAGTAAACCGGCTGCTGCAAAAGTCTTAATTGTTCTCATAACTTTTTGTTTTATTTCGTTTTTACTTTATTCTGATGCAAATTTACGGCTCTTATCACAGGTAAACAACGTAAAATTCCTATTCTTTTATGGTTTTTCCCTACCCGTAAAAAGGAAATCCCTAAATAACATTAAAAGCTATAAAAACCAACAACTACATGCGTACCTCCGAACCTTTTTTTCGTATTTTTGCAGAGATTACAGTTTTATTCTAACTTTAAAAAGTATATATCACAAATGAAAACAGTTTATGATTTTACGGTAAAAGACCGTAAAGGCAACGATGTATCACTGAAAGAGTATGCCAATGAGGTACTCCTCATTGTCAATACAGCCACTAAATGTGGCTTCACCCCAACTTATACCGAGCTCGAAAATCTCTATAAAAAATATCATGCACAGGGTTTTGAAATTCTCGATTTCCCGTGCAACCAGTTCGGTCAGCAGGCACCGGGCACCGACGAAGCCATTCACGACTTCTGCAAACTGACGTACGGCACCGACTTTCCACAGTTTAAGAAGCTCAAAGTAAATGGTGAAGATGCTGACCCGCTGTACAAATTCCTCAAGGAACAGAAAGGTTTCGCAGGCTTTGACATGAGTAACAAGATTGCCCCTATCCTTGTAGACATGTTCGACAAGGCCGATCCCAACTGGCGTGACAGTTCTGAAATCAAGTGGAATTTTACCAAATTCCTCATCAATAAGAAAGGACAGGTAGTTAAACGCTATGAGCCAACCGAGAAGATTGAGCACATAACAGCCGACATTGAAAAGCTTTTAGCCGAATAAAACTTATGGAACACACCCGATGTTTAATCATTGGCAGCGGCCCTGCCGGATATACAGCCGCTCTCTATGCGGGGCGGGCTAATCTGAATCCCGTTCTTTACTGCGGACTTCAGGCTGGCGGACAGCTTACCACCACAACCATTGTCGAAAACTTTCCCGGTTATCCCGATGGCGTTGACGCCAATCAAATGATGATGGAACTGCGCCAACAGGCCGAACGTTTCGGTGCCAACGTACGCGATGGCATTGTTACAGACGTCAACCTTAGCCAAAAGCCCTACACCGTTACCATCGACAACGGTACCTGGCTTACATGCGATACCCTTATCATTGCAACGGGAGCTTCGGCAAAATACCTCGGTTTGCCCGATGAAGAAAAGTATAAGGGGCAGGGCGTTTCAGCCTGTGCAACGTGCGACGGCTTCTTTTATCGCAAAAAGATTGTTGCCGTTGTGGGTGGTGGCGATACCGCATGCGAAGAGGCAAGCTATCTGGCAGGCCTGTGCGAAAAGGTGTACATGATTGTGCGTAAGCCTTATCTGCGTGCGTCAGACATTATGCAACGCCGTGTAAAAGAGAACAAAAAAATTGAGATTCTCTTCGAAACCAACACGCTCGGACTGTATGGAGACAACGGCGTTGAGGGCGCACACTTGGTATATCGCAAAGGCGAGGCCGACGAAAAACAGTATGATCTGCCCATCGATGGCTTCTTTCTGGCTATCGGTCACAAGCCCAACACCGACCTGTTCCGCGGCAAGCTCGACATGGATGCAACGGGATATATCAAGGTTGAGGGCGATACGCCGCGCACAAATGTAAGCGGAGTGTTTGCCGCAGGCGACTGTTGCGACCCCACTTACCGCCAGGCCGTTGTTGCTGCAGGCAGCGGATGCAAGGCGGCATTGGAAGCCGAACGATATTTACAGGATATGTAACAGCATACCTCTGCTTGTTTTTATAAAGAGCCATACGCGAAAACCCCGTGTATGGCTCTTGTTTTTGTCCACCCTTTAGCCCTGTTTCTCAACGGCTTACAGCCATTATTACTTACCATGTTAAACACTTTGCATCGGCAATATCATGCCAATGCTCATTGTTCGGCGGCCGTCAGCAGCGCGTACGGCGGCCGTCACACCCATTGTTCGACGACCGCCGTAC
>CALIIG010000091.1 GCA_938018155.1 uncultured Prevotella sp. | reverse complement strand
TTATTTTTGATGAAGGTGAGCTCATGCCGGTCATAATCAAGACATACCGCGCAGCCTGTCATCATATCGGCGCCGATCAGTCCGAAAATCGGCCCGCACTCCAAGGCCGTTTCCAAATGAGATATATCCAGCAGCAGAATCTCTTGCGTGCGCAGCTCAATATTTGCAAATTGCAGCAGCTCAACCTGCACAGTATGAATTGCCGCATGAGCAGCGGAATCGGACGGCTTTGCCGTATCCGTATTGACATCTTTGATCGTTGTTTGCTTTATATCGTCAAAAAAATCTTTGCTGAAATGAGCCTCACTGACCACGCTTCGTATCGCTCCGCTATCAAATAAAAACGGATATTGCTGTCCATTCAACTGCACATCAACCATTATCAAATTTTTTACCTGTTTAAACGGAATCGTGCATATATCATCTGTTATTGTCAGCATATTTTTCTTCCCCATCTTATACTATAACGGATTCCTTTATTTGCTTGCAAGACGCAGATGTCGGCCGGATACACCGCATTGCTGCAGCCGATGGGAAAGCGTTTTTGCTCCCTTCATAACCGCCATTTGACAAAAGACCGTATGCGTATTACCGTGTATATATGTGTTTTGAAAGCAGACAAGTACGTTTAAAAGGCACGTAATAAAGGAGACCAATATGAAAAGTATACCGATAGAGGTGTTACAGCAAAATAGAAAGTATTTGGAACTGTTGTCTCATTCGTTTCCCAATGTGACGGTTGCAGTTGAAGAGGTCGTTAATCTCAAGGCGATTTTAAATTTGCCGAAGGGAACCGAACATTTTTTGACAGATATACACGGCGAGGCAGAGGCATTCCATCATGTGATGCAAAATGCGTCGGGCGCTATCCGGCGGAAAGTGTCCGAAGAGCTCTGTTCAACCGTCAGTATTGAAGATTTGGAAGCGCTGACCACGCTTATCTACTATCCGAAAGAAAAACTTGAGCTGATAAAAGCAGAAAAGAAGGCGAATTTGACCAATTGGTACGAACTGACCATTTACCGGCTGGTACGGGTGGCGCGGGCAACTGCATCAAAATATACGCGGTCAAAGGTGCGGAAGCTGCTGCCGAAGAGTTTTGCCTACATAATGGAAGAATTGCTGCAGGAAGATGAGCACCGCTTTAACAAGAAAGATTATTACAGCGAAATTATTAAAGGATTTAATGCACAAGTATCAGAAATTATAGAACAAATTAAAACATTAGGGTAAGCATTTAAGTCATGATTAAACAATTTTGTAATTGGCTTCTGTTCAAAAAGCTGGGCTGGAAGCTGAATGTGACTGTTGAACACCCCGATAAATTTGTTATAGCCTTAGCACCTCATACAAGTAATTGGGATTTCATACTGGGGCAGCTTTACATGCGTTCACAAGGCATGAAAATAAACTTCTTGATGAAAAAGGAATGGTTTTCCTGGCCTTTTGGAGTTCTTTTTCGTCGTATGGGCGGTATTCCCGTGAACCGGTCGAAACATACCAGCATGACAGATGCTATGGCACATGAGGCTAATATTCGCAACTCATTTAAAATATGTATCACGCCTGAGGGAACACGCTCGCCCAATGCAGAATGGAAAAAAGGATTCTATTACATTGCATTGAAAGCAAAAATACCAATTCTTCTTTATGGTCTGGATTATGAGCGTAAACTCATTCAATGCACGAAAAGCATTGTTCCCACGGGGGACTTTGACTCAGAAATGAAGGAAATCAAGACCTATTTTAAAGCTTTCAAAGGGAAGAATCCCGAAAATTTTATAGTTGGTAACTGATAAGAGATGAACAAAAAACTTATTTGGTTTCTTTTTTTTACTGTTATATCCCTTCATACACATGCCCAGACGTCTAACATACAAACGCAAATTGAAAAAGACGCAAAGGCTTACTTCTCTAATCCGTTATATCATGATATAACATCAACACCACATGTTTCGTACTTAAAGAAGGTAACGATAGATACACACAAACAAAAAATTACCATCACCATAGATGGAAGTTTTGCGCAGCAAGAAATAAACGATAAACTAATTAATAAGATTTATAAGCGAACGAAAAAAGTTTTGCCCGATTATGCAAAGAAATTCGAGCTTAAAATCTTATGTAATGGTTTACCAATAGAATATTACATACCAGGATACGTCAAAAAAAACAGTGACGGAAATGCTTTATGGGGTAGAATAAATTATGAAGGACGCCCATGGGTTACAAATGTATCCAGACCAGTTAACTACACGCACGGTTTGGAAGGACGGCATATTGCAGTATGGGCCTCGCATGGACGATACTACAATAATAACAAAAACGAATGGGCCTGGCAAAGGCCTGCACTATTCAGTACAACAGAAGATTTGTTCACGCAAACCATTGTAGTACCTTTCCTTATTCCTATGCTTGAGAAGGCTGGTGCCAATATCTTTACACCACGTGAGCGTGATTGGCAAGACCTGGAATACATCGTTGACCCCGATGGTGGACTAAATACATCGCCTGATAACTATCGTGAATATTCAGAATCGACGCCATGGCAGAATACTTTACAGCCCGGTTTTGCTGCACATACAGGGAATTATGTTGACAATGAAAATCCATTTCAGGAAGGATTAACCCGTCAGATAAAGACGACTAAGAAACAAAACAAAGCTTTTGTAAAATGGCAGCCTAACTTCTCAAAGACGGCAAAATACGCTGTATATGTTAGCTACCAAACACTGTCAAACAGTATAGACGACGCCCATTATACGGTATTTCATCAGGGGCAAGCTACCGAATTTAATGTAAACCAAAAAATTGGCGGAGGCACATGGGTTTACTTAGGAACTTTTACCTTTGATGCCGGCAACAGTATAGACAATTGTGTCATGCTTTCTAACCAAAGCCACAAGAAAGGAATAGTCACAGCCGATGCTGTAAGATTTGGTGGAGGCATGGGGAATATTGAACGGGGAGGACAGCTCAGTGGTTATCCTCGTGCATTAGAAGGCTCGCGTTATTATGCCCAATGGGCAGGCGCACCTTACAACATTTACAGTAGCCAATATGGTACAGACGATTACGCAGACGACATTAATACACGTTCGAGAATGACTAACTGGCTCGCTGGCGGTTCTGTATATGTGCCTACAAAGGAGGGGAAAGGCGTACCAATCGAACTTTCGCTTGCCGTTCATAGTGATGCAGGATATGCTAAGGATGCAAAAAGTCTTATAGGTTCATTGGCTATTTGTACAACCGATTTCAATGATGGTCGTTTAGCATCTGGAATAACACGACAAAGCTCAAAACTTTTCGCAGATATGCTCCTTAGTGGAGTCACAAGAGACATAACCTACAAATATAAGAATTGGGCTAAAAGATATCTGTGGGATAAGAACTATTCAGAAACAAGAGTTCCCGAAATTCCTTCTGCCATTCTTGAAACACTATCCCATCAGAACTTCCCTGACATGATTTTAGGACAAGATCCTAACTTTCGCTTTACGCTGGCACGCTCAATTTATAAGACAATTGTTCGCTACGTTAACGACATGCACGGCAATCCCACAATTATTTCACCGCTTGCTCCTACAAATATTTCTGTACAGTTAAATAAAAATAAGGCAACAATATCATGGAATAAACAAATTGACGGACAAGAGCCAACAGCTGAACCATCGTGTTATATTCTCTATACTTCTATTGGAAACGCAGGCTTTGATAACGGAGTAAGAATTAAAGGTACGTCGACTACTGTCGATCTTCAACTTGGCTTACAATATAACTTTAAGGTATCAGCGGTAAACAAGGGTGGCGAAAGTTTCCCAACAGAAACAGTTTCAGCCTTTTATGTTCCTAATGCCACACAAACTATTCTTGTTGTCAATGGCTTTCACAGGTTATCAGCTCCTGCTATAATCAACAACGATACACAACAAGGCTTCGACCTTAATAGTGATATTGGAGTTGGTTATGGACCAACTGCAGGATGGAACGGACAACAAATGAACTTTGATAAAACCGGAATAGGTATAGAAGGAGTTAATGGTTTAGGATATAGTGGAAATGAATTGGCAGGTAAAATCATAGCGGGAAACGACTTCAATTATATTAAAAGTCATACAGGTGCTATCATATCATCGAAACATTACAATGTGGCGAGTTGTACTTCAGAGGCTGTTGAGAATGGGAAAATTAAATTAGAGAATTATTCTGTGGTAGATCTTATTCTTGGATTAGAGAAATATTCACCTTATACTGTTAAATATTATAAGACCTTTACTAATTCTATGCAAGAAAAGTTATCTTCATATTT
>CALIIG010000090.1 GCA_938018155.1 uncultured Prevotella sp. | reverse complement strand
ATATTCAATCGGGCTGTGCCCGAGACGAATTGATGGGCCGACAGGCGAATAAATACCTCCGCCCGTAGGGCACTCCGTTACTTCTTCATGATTTTCTTTCCACCTCCGATATAGACGCCGGCGGGCAGACTGTTGAGAGATGTGCCGATGTAGCGACCTTGCAGGTCGTAGTAGCGCACGGTGCCGTCGCGGTCGGTGGTCTTGATATGGTTGATGCCCGTCGCCCCGCCATTGGTCTTCATCCAGCGCAGGATGGGATAGTTGTTGTTGACGTGTGTCCAGACGTTCTTCATATCCCATCCAAGCGTCGTAGCATAGTGTGCGTAGGACTTGGCCGTGGCTTCGGTTACCTGCTGGCCGTTCTCGCCATTCGGTTCGTTGTAGTTTCTTGTAGAGTTGTAGCTGGAACTGCCGTAGAGAGTGGTTGCCAGTGTGTAATTGGACTCCAAGGTGCAAAATTTTCCGGCTGCTTGAAGTAATGGATGATAGAAGTTATTGCGGCTGAAGATATGGTCTGCTGCCACCATATTATGAGACAGTTGGGTGGGGACGGCGGTTGCATCTATCAACCCCAAGATACCGGAAGCGTGGAACTTTTCATTATCCACCGTACCTCTGAAGAGGCAGCGTACGAGAGTCAGTCCGGTACTGGTGCCCACCAGTCCACCAGCCTGATGTTCGTCCGATACGATTTTGGCCTTGGCCAGACAATCGGAAATGACAGTAGTTGCTTTCGATTCGCCGACGAAAGCAGCCACATGGTCATGGCCTCTTACGGAAGATTCCATCACGGCACACCGGCTGATCTCGGTGCTGACGGCAGTGCCCACGATGACACTCGTATTATTGAAAGGTCCGCTGAGCTTTACATTGGTATCACGGAACCCGAGGTCATAGATTTTGGCATTCTCCGTGCGGCTGAGGAAAGCCATGTTGTCGCGAGAGCCATGGAGGGTCATGTTCTGAATCCAGTGCCCGTTGCCATTGATTTCTCCACTGAAGGAGGGAGAGCCTTCGGGAATGTTGATGCCGTTGAAATCCGTCCCTTTCAGGTCGATGTTTGCCATCAGTTTGGCTTTGACGGCATGCTGACCGTTCTCAATCATCTTGCCCCATAGTTTCAGCTGTAGGGCTGTACTCAGCTCATAAACTCCCTCGGCATTGAGGGGCATAGCGGCGGGGTCGATCTGACCGCAGACGGTGCAGATGCCATCCACATAGTTGTGGGTGTGAGCCGCAATGGTCTTCAGTGCCAGTTCGCTCATCTGAAAATACTCGTCACCTACGCTTTGGGTTATGGTGAAGCGATAGTACTGGTAAGACGTTTCGGGAGGGGTTACGGGGAAGAAATAGGGATAGTAGTTCTTGTCCTGCATCACATTGTCGTCCGTCTTGCTGTCGATAGTCGTCCATGTCTGCTGGTCGTTGGAACCTTCTACCGTCCAGTCCTTGGGATTGCGTCCGCGATATGAGCGGTTGTCATTACCTGTCGTGAATTGGTAGCCTGTGAGCTGGCAGGCCGACGTGGCTTTCACCACTACTGTCTGGGGTGTATTTCCCTCCCATTTCTCTCCAGTGTCACCATCCATTGCCCTGGCATTGCCCGACTCCAAAGTCATGCCGAAAGCAGCCGGCAGCAGTGCAAATTCGGAAATCTGAAAAAGACGATTTTTCAGATCGTAAGACCGTGTTGCGTTCCTCTTAATCCAGAGCTTAAAGTACTTGTACTTCTGCTTGCTGTTGCAATACACCGTGTATTCGGTGAAGTTCTTGTCTTCAATGAGGTTATCTTCCTTCTGGTGGTAAATAACGTCCCACCGGGTCTTGTCATTACTTCCGAAGATGGTATACTCTCCGGGAACGCGGCCACGGTCGTCAGTGTTGTCATTGGCCGTAGTCATCTTGAAGCCTTGGAGGTAAGTGGCCTCGCTGGCTTCCAGCATCAGATAGCACTTATCTACTTCGGGGTTGGCTCCCTTACACCATTTGGTGTTGAGATTTCCATCGAAGGCTTTCGCCGAGCCTTCTGCATCGGTCCAGTCCGAGCCTTCGATAGCGGTGAAAGTAACCTGGCACATCGCGCTGATGCTGACTGCTGCCAGTGCCATGAATGCAAACAATCTTTTTTTCATTGTAATCATTGAATTAAGTTTTATAATTAAAGTATATTTTCAACATCTTTATCTCCGGTCTCTCACGAGAGCCTTTGCAAGGAAAGTGTTACAAAAGTTCTCCCTCGTCAAAGGTGTCAAACACTCTCCATCATGGGTGTTAAACACTTTATATAATGGGTATTAAACACGCTTCGTCAAAGGTGTTAAACACGCTTCTTCATGTGGGGCAAACACGCTTCCCGAGTGTGTACTACATGCTTCGACAAGGACATGCATGCACGACCACGAGCAGGGAAAGGATGAGGCGGAGCCTCTGAATGATGTCAGTTGTCGTCATATTGCCTGAATTTATAAAGTTAAAGAATAATGGCTCTTCCTTTTCTGTCACTCTGGCTCCCAAATCCCCCGGGAAAGGGAACGGACATACACAGGGTATGTCCCCTACGGCAGGGAATTGTAGACCCTTTTGGCCGAAACCGTCAACTCTTTTGGCAAAAAAGGTCAACCCTTTTGGCGGAAAAGGTCAACCCTTTTGGCGGAAAAGGTCAACCTTTTTGGCGGAAAAGGTCAACCTTTTTGGTGAGAATGTAGGGACACACCCTGTGTATCCGCCAATCAACCCATCCGTTACTTACTCTCACTAACATCCGGCAGAACGGGAATGGACATACTATCTGACGTTCTGTTGTCCCTCCCCGCCCATATTTTCTGCAGTATTGACAAAACAAATTTATGAAACAGACAAGTGTTTTTCTTATAATTATTAAACAAACCGCCTGATTTTGATGTTTTTACACCCCTAAAAACCCTAAAAACAGGTCTAAAACACTCTAAAAAACATTTTTTGCTTGTAAATAAATGCGTAACTTTGCGACCGTTGCCTAATAAGTAAAAATACTAACATTATGATCTCTCTGAGCATCAATGAGAAGTGGAAAGTCTTTCTGCAGTCAAGGACAAAGAATGCCATAGACCGTCACCAGACAATTGTCTATCTTCTTCACTCTGCCATTATCGTTATTGTCATCAGCATGCAGCTTATGGGGCTGGGCGGCTCGCAGGAAACGGTACCGCGGATGATGAGCGGTATTCATCTGGCGGCGTGTCTCATGGCCCTGTCGCTCTTCTTCGTCCGGAAGTTATCTGTACCTGTGGCCATTTCAATAGTAGCTCTTATATCACAGGCTACTGTTGTATGCCGCTTCATTTATTTTTCCCGCATACGTCCTGAACATTTTCTCCAGCTCATCATTCTCAACCAGATAGTATCGCTTATGGCAGTGGTGCTGCTTGCGATGTGCTTTGTGAAATACACGCCATTCATCGTTGCTGTTATCAGTCTGGTTGCGTATGGAAGTGTCACCACCTATCTGAAGGAGCCGGCACTATGGAGAATCTTCGGCTTTTTTCTCGGTGTGGAGTTCCTGCTCTGTATGCTGGGTGAACTGCTACGCCGCAACGTGTGGCACGTACAGACGGAGAATACCAGCCTGCACTACCGTGAGACGGCACTCATGCATGCCGTGAAGCTCAACGAGCGGGAGATTGAGGCCTACCTGCGCATGAGCAGTACCGACCAGCCGTCACCCGAGGATGCCGACCGCCTGTTTGCCATGCTCAGGCCAAAGTCGCAGCGGAATCTGGTCAATGCCGTGCGCCTGCACCTGAAGGCCCGTCTGGAGGACACGACCGGTCTGTCAGGTATCTTTCCAATGCTTACCAAGTCGGAGCTGGACGTATGTAACCTCATCCTGCAAGGTAAGAAGATGAATGAAATAAGCCTGCTGCTCGGCAAGACGGAAAAGAATATCGGTGTGGTGCGCACCCATATCCGCAAGAAGCTGAACGTGCCTGCCGACCAAGACTTGCAGAAGTTTCTCTTCAATTTATTAGCAGAAAAGAATATTTGGACAAGGGCGAAGCAAAAAGACAGTTGCTTTGCCGTAGTTCAGGGAACATAAGACACTGATTGCTCAATTGGAAGGCCGCGGGTATTCCGTTACTTGGACAACGGGACATTCCATCACCCTTGCCCGGCCCGAAGTCTGCGGCTTTTTCGTTTATAAAACCGGAGACCTGCCCATTCGTTTCAATACAAGAATTTTTACCCTGTACGTTGTCAAATAAAAGTGCACAACTGGGGCCTCAATTAAGTTTGGGGTTTTAGTATGAATTATATTAATAAAAAAGTATATTTG
>CALIIG010000089.1 GCA_938018155.1 uncultured Prevotella sp. | reverse complement strand
CCGTCGAACAATGAGAATAACACGATAAAGGTATCAGATATACGATACAATTTGCCCGAAAATACGCCAGAAAGGATGATACACTACGCTGTTATCATTATGACTTTGACGACTTTCGGTTGTCAGTTAATTTAACAAGTACGATTTTTGCAACCGTAGTTCTCAGAATCTTAAACGTGTAATCGCCGATTTTTATCACATCATTGGGCTTTGGAAAACTACGGTATTCGTGAAGAATAAGCCCGTTAATGGTCATATATTCCTCGCTTTCGGGAAGGTCAAGGCCGAACATTTCGTTTACCTTGTCAATTTCCATCCTGGCCGACAGAATATAATCGCCGTTTTCAGTACGCTTGGCAACCAGACTGCTGCTGTCGTGTTCGTCCTGAATATCGCCAAAAATTTCTTCTACAATATCCTCTAACGATACCAGTCCGCTGGTGCCGCCGAACTCGTCTACAACCACACCGAGGCTCTTTTTCTGCTGTAAAAATATACGCATGAGCTTTTGTGCAGTCATGGTTTCAGGCACAAATGGCATCTTTCTAATACCATCCTGCCAGTGCTCGGGCTTGCGGAACATCTCCGAACTGTGAATATAGCCTACTATATGGTCAATGTCGCCCTGGTAGACTATGATTTTACTGTTTCCGCTTTCTACAAAGGTTTGCAACAGTTCGGCCTTCGTACACGTATTCATATCAACGGCCTTGATTTCCGTGCGGTGTATCATACAGTCGCGAACCTTTATGTCAGGGAATTCGAGTGCATTCTGGAAAATTTTCACTTCGTCGCCTATCGATTCGTCGGCAGAGGCGTTATCCAAAGACGATTGCAGAAGATAATCGAGGTCGACCTTGGTAAAACCTTCCTCTTCGCTTACCACGTTTATCCGTGTTCCGCCAATACGGAGCATTAAACGCGACAAAAAAGATGCGAACTTACTGATGGGCCAGAGCAGCACATAAAACACAGCCGCCAGAGGTGCAAACAATGTAAGCAGACGGTTAGGGCTGGTTTTAAACAGAACTTTGGGCAGAAATTCGCCTGTAAAAAGTATAATAATGGTTGAGAAAACCGTATCGAGCGTAACTCTTGCCCCCGCATCGAACCCGGCAAACAATGTGTTGTCAAAAATATTTGCAAACAAAATACCATACATAACCAGCACAATGTTGTTGCCAACAAGTATGGTAGACACAAAGCCGTTGGGGTGACGGTAGAAGTAAGAAATAAGAATTTGCGAAATACCATTACGATTCTTATCCTTGTCCATTTCGGCAAGCATACGGTTACTCGACACAAAGGCAATCTCCATACCCGAGAAGAATGCACTGAGAACCATTGTAATGACAATCTCTATAACCTGCGATAACTCTATATTCACAAATAAATAATATTAGCTTGCAACAGTTAGTTACGCGACGGCTGGGCCGGACTGCGCTGCATTATCATCATGCTGTCGGCAGTTCCTGACGGCGCAGGAGACGGACCGGGGCTTCCTCCAAAGTCGGCACTGTCGAACGACCCGCGCGAATTGGTGACAATATAGCGGGTCATACGTTCATCAGAGCGGAAATAACTGCCCTGAAGGGTACGCTCCGGCGTAACCAAACGTGAAAAAGTATTTGAGTAAAGTTCATGCTTGTTTTCGTCCCAGTATAGCTGGTCCGATGAAAAGCGCAGTCCGTTCTTCGTTAAAATTCTTACTCTCGAGCGCAATTCCCACAACCTTTGCTGGTCGTAATAGTAGGCAGTATCACACTGAATATAGGCCTGCACATGGAATTTTTCGTCAAATTGTTCAAGAAACAGCCCCTTGTCAAAGACCCATCGCGAAGGCTTTTTGTTTTGGTTAACCTCCCACCGTTCAGTAACGATGCGATATTTGGTAATGCCTGAATCGGATATTAACGTGTTGACACCATGCGTTACCATCACGGCTACCGAATCACGGTCGCGAATTGCTCCCGCCGTATGTTCAACACTTTCCTTGCATGACACTGCAAGGGAACTTAGAAAAAACAAAAAATATATCCTTATTAAAGCTTTCATTGAATGTTATTCCAACTTCCACTTTGCAAACCATCGCTCATTAAACGTCAGCCCTATGTTGATACGGAATGTATTTTCAGTAATATAATGGTTTGCTGACTGGTGTACCCATTGTGCCCCTATATTCAGCCACGAACGGTTATTCCAGCTGTTCATAATCGGAATTCCAACGCCAACGCCCGCACTAATTTCCTTTGGACCGTCAGCATTATTTATTTTATAATAAGGTGTAACATAGCTAATACCGGCACGATAGTGCATACGCTTAAAGAAACGGCGACTTAATTCCATCGGGCAGTAATCGCTGCCTATTGTTATTTTATGGCGATTCATGAAATTACCCCTGGCTAAAGCATAGCTCGCCTGCCCGTTTGAATTTACGGTAAACACGGGTTCTGCGACGGGTTCCCAACGTTGAAGCTGATAGTCGGCACCTATTTTAAGCGAGTTTTCATGGTTTAACATAACACCAACTGACAAAGAAGTGGGAACCTCCAGCTGCATATTGCCCTGCCCTGCTGCCGGAAACCGGGTTGTATCAGAAACTGAAGTTTGCGAGTTTGTTGAAATAATACTCAGACTTGGCTTCCCGCCTATCTTATGTCCGGGGCTGAATGTTGCACCGATATTAAGCTCATCCTTTTTGCTTAACTTCAGTGCATACTGTGCTCCAAAGTTTAACTGGTAGCTTCTGACGTCGGCAGAATAAGTCTTTGTTAATGTATTGGCGGCACTGTTACTGAAACTATTCATCACGGTACGCGTATAATCGCCATAGAGATAGCCTCCGTTCATACCAACAGAAAGCCCTTTAACCGGCATCCAGCCGATACCCATAAACCTGATGCAGGCCTCCTGTCCCGTAATAACTATTGGTAAATGTTGTATTGGCAATGTCGCCAACATTGCCCGATATGGAATAGGAATAGCCAATATTGGTATAAGGAATCAAACCAAAACTTAAACCCAAATGCTTACGAAGCCTGAAAGCACCAACAATATATTCGAAATCGGAATTCTTCGCATTGAGACGTCTGCCACTTTCTTTAAAATTCGTGATTTGTCCAGACACTCCTGCATCGAAGATAAAGGTTAAGCTATCTATCGATGCGTACGAAGCGGGGTTAAGATTATTAACCTGATTATGCTCATGAAAGGCGATACCTAACCCGTTCATGCCTCTGTTGAAACCTGTTGAATGGTCGGAAAGTAAGCCCAGTCCGAACTGACTGTAAGGCGAATTTGTTCCACTTTGCGCAAGTGCACTTTGAGAAATTGAAACGATAAGACAAGCAGACAGAATATATTTTCTCAACATTACTTGTATAATTTTCTTTAATAAGTTTTGATTGATTATGTAATAATCGCCCGCAAAAGTATTGAAAAAAAATGAAATGTACGCATGTAAAGTCAAAATAATAAGGTATTTTTGCATCGTGAAACACTTAAACAGTATCATAAAAGCATTATTTGTTGTAGTTTTTATCCTTGCAGCTGTTAACTCTCATGCCCAAATAGTTGAAGATGCAGAACGCCAGCAGATGGATAGTGTTCAAATAAGTTTGCTTACTTGTTCGCCGGGGAATGAAGTTTGGAGCCTGTATGGACATACGGCTATCAGGGTATTCGACCCTGCGCACGCTCAGGACGTTGTAATAAACTATGGTTTATTCAACTTCAGGCAGTCGAATTTTATTCTGCGTTTCGTTTTCGGGTTAACCGATTATGAGATGGGAATTGAGCCTTTTGACATGTTTATGATGGAGTATGCACGTCAAGGAAGGCAGGTGGTTCAGCAGACTTTAAGATTAAATAATAAAGAAAAGGCAACCATTTTGCAGGCTCTTGCTCAGAATTATCAGAACGACAGGGTTTATCGATACAACTTCTTTTACGACAATTGCACAACAAGAGCACGCAACATTCTGATTGACAACATTGCCGGAAAGGTTAATTACAAGGTTAATCCAAACGTAACATCATCGTATCGTACGATGATTCACCAATGGAATGACGGCCACAGGTGGGCACGATTTGGAAACGATTTACTGTTAGGTATAAAGGCCGACGCAAAGACTAACTACGTACAACAACAGTTTTTACCCGATACTTTGCGTAAAGATTTTGAAGAAGCCACAATCGTTGACAGTGTAGGGAAATCGCATCCGTTGGTTTCATCAACTACCGTTCTGTTGAAAGCCAATGTAAATAACGTTGTCGACAATCGCAATATTTGGGATACAATTACACCTGCCATGTTGTGGAACTGTGTGTTTATTTTAATATTGCTTGCTGAAATTGCGGAATATAGGAGACTGAAAACATTTTGGTTGATAGATGTTACTTTGCTTACCTTAGACGGAATAGCAGGTGTGATACTATTGGCTATGGTGTTTTCACAGCATCCAACGGTAAGTTTTAACCTGCAAATATTACTGTTAAACCCTCTTTCGCTTGTTTTTGTATATTCCGTTATAAACCGTGAGGTGAAACAACGCTTCCACTGGTATTGGAATATCCTGACGATATGTATCCTGTTATTCTTTGTAGGCAATACGCTACAAGGTTATGCAGAGGGTATGAATATTTTGGCACTGATTTTGTTAAGCAGGTGTATGATGAATCGTTATTTGCTAAAGAAGTCATAGACTAATGAGGTATCTTGCTCTCATTCTTGCAGCCATTACATCTGTTGAGGTGCACGCCTTTCAGTATGTACCGCGACTGATTGTTAATATTATTATTGATCAGTTGCGAACTGATTATATGGAGGCTTTCTATGGATACTATTCAGAGCGTGGGTTTAAACGATTAATCAAGAACGGTCGTTATTACGATCATGCCACATACCCCTTTAACCCCGTAGACCGATCATCGTCGACAGCATCGCTTGCAACAGGATCAATTCCGTTTTACAACGGTATTGTTGGTAATTCATGGTTGAATCGGGAGACGTTACACCCCGTTTTATCTACAGACGACGAACAATACCAAAGTTCTCCAGTACAATTAAGAACCTCAACTATTTCAGATGAACTAAAGGCTGCTACCGGAGGGAAGGCCTTTGTATATTCTTTTGCCGCAAACAAAGATGCGGCAATTATGCTCGCCGGGCATGCAGCCGACGGGGCATTCTGGTTGGATGGCAAATGGTGGACAGGTTCGAATTATTATCATTCGGCACAACCCAAGTGGCTGAAAGCATATAATCAACAAAATGAAAAATCGGTAACCGGGAATAATCCTGCTGAACTTAATAACCAGGTATTAGACGTTAGCTTGCAGGTTGTTGAGCAAACAAAGATAGGACAAGACGATATTCCTGACCTGTTATATGTCACACTGTCTGCCGCAGTTACAGAAAACAGGCCCGTTAAATACACATCACAAGATATTAAGGACTCATACCGGAGCCTGGATACAACGCTCGGGAAACTGCTTGATGGAATAGAGAAAGAAGCAGGAGCAGGCAATATCATGTTCGTTGTTACATCAACGGGGCATTTTGATGAAGCAGAACCAAATACGGAACGATATAGAATACCCACGGGTACTTTTTATATTAACCGCACTGCCAGCCTGCTCAATATGTATTTGGGGGCAATTTACGGTAGCGGCAAGTATGTAAGCCAGTGCTTTAACAATCAAATTTATTTAGATCGCCGTCTTATTGAGCAAAAACGCATTTCCTTCTCTGATCTCGTAAAGAAAAGTCAGGATTTCCTTTTCCAAAATGCCGGAGTAGCCAACGTTTACACTACTGAACGTCTTTTATCCGATGATGACAGGCAAAACAAACTTAAAGCTGGTATCCATCCATTAATAAGTGGTGATATTATTGTTGAGGTTACACCTGGCTGGAAGCTGATAAACGAAGACACACAGCAAAATTATACAAGCCGATTAGGCGATGCCATATTCCCAATATTCTTTTTAGGGAATCACATTATTCACGAACATATTTCTTTACCCGTCAGTGCCGATAGAATAACACCCACTATTGCACGGACCATCCGTATACGAGCACCAAACGCGTGCACCGTTACTCCATTGTTTTAAAATCATTATTGCCCATACTTCACCATTTATACGGTTTAAAACAAGAAAGCAATTGAAGTATGCCGATTTATGATTTATTTTAGTAATTTTGCATACTTAGAAAATAAATAAATCCAAATATATGAATTTCAACAAGTTCTTAAAGTCAATATTCGGCGATAAATCCAGCCGCGATATGAAGCTCATACAGCCTCTTGTAGAAAAAGTGAAGGAGGCTTATCCAGAGATTAAGAAGCTGAGTAATGATGAATTGCGCGCCAAAACAAAAGAAATACAGAAGTATGTACAGGATGCCGCTGTTCCGTATCAAGATAAAATAAAGGAGCTTAAGAATAAAATTGAAGAGACTCCCATTGACGAACGCGAACCCATTTTTGACGAAATGGACAAGCTGGACAAGGATATGCTCGAAGCATTAGAAAATGCTTTGAACGAAATAATGCCAACTGCATACAGCATTGTAAAAGATACGGCACGCCGATTTACTGAAAATGAGGAGACCATTGTTACAGCAACCGATTTTGACAAGCAATTAGCTGCTGACCCCAAAAACGACTTTATTACCATCGATGGCGACAAGGCCATCTACCATAACTCATGGACAGCCGGTGGCAACCTTATTAAATGGGACATGGTTCACTACGATGTTCAGATATTTGGAGGTATTGCTTTGCACCAGGGTAAGATTGCAGAGATGGCAACTGGTGAAGGAAAGACACTTGTTGCAACGCTTCCTGTATTCTTAAATGCGTTGACAGGCAACGGTGTTCACATGGTTACCGTTAATGATTACCTTGCAAAGCGTGACTCGGAATGGATGGGACCACTTTACGAATTTCACGGTCTTTCTGTTGATTGCATTGATAAACACCAGCCCAATTCGCCAGAACGACGCAAAGCTTACCAGGCCGACATCACCTTTGGAACAAATAATGAGTTCGGCTTTGACTACCTAAGGGATAACATGGCCCTCGCACCGGGTGACCTTGTACAGCGTCGTCATAACTTCGCTATTGTGGATGAGGTCGACTCTGTACTTATAGACGATGCACGTACACCTCTTATAATATCAGGCCCTGTGCCAAAAGGCGAGAACCAGATGTTTGAAGAGTACCAGCCTCTTGTAGAGCGTTTATATGAGGTACAGCGCAAACAGGCAACAGAACTTTTAGCAGACGCCCGCCAAAAAATATCTGAAGGGCAGGCTAAAAAAGACCAATCACTACTGGATGATGGCTTCCTTTGCCTGTTTCGCTCATTTAAAGCACTCCCGAAAAACAAAGCACTTATCAAATATCTTTCTGAAGAAGGGATTAAAAGTGGCTTGCAACGCACCGAGGAAACGTACATGGAGAACAACAATCGCCGCATGCCCGAGGCTGTTGCACCATTGTATTTCGTTGTAGATGAGAAATTAAATAGCGTAGATTTAACTGATAAGGGAACCGATTGGCTCTCAAATCAGGTTAAAGATAAAGACTTATTCGTACTCCCTGACATTGCAGCGCAACTCTCATCACTTGAAAATGAGAAAGGCCTTAGCGACCAGGAGCGTCTCGATAAAAAAGACGACCTGCTGAATCATTATGCTCTTCAAAGCGACCGTGTGCACACATTGCAACAGCTTCTCAAAGCATACACCATGTTCAATAAGGACGATGAATACGTCGTTATGGATGGCGAGGTGAAGATTGTAGACGAGCAGACAGGCCGTATTATGGAGGGACGACGCTGGAGCGACGGCTTACACCAGGCAATAGAAGCCAAAGAGCATGTTAAAATAGAGGCTGCAACTCAGACTTTCGCTACGATTACATTGCAGAATTACTTCAGAATGTACCACAAATTAGCGGGTATGACTGGTACGGCGAGCACAGAGGCCGGAGAGCTTTGGGACATTTACAAGCTCGATGTAGTAGAGATTCCTACAAACAAACCAGTTGTCCGTAACGACATGAACGACCGCGTTTATAAAACAGCGCGCGAGAAATATGCTGCCGTTATTGAGGAAGTTGAGGAGATGCGCGTCAGCGGGCGTCCCTGTCTGGTAGGTACAACCTCTGTCGTTATCAGCGAGTTGCTTTCAAAGATGCTTACAATGCGCAAGATTCCACATCAGGTTTTAAACGCAAAACAACATCAAAAGGAATCAATGATTGTTGCTGAAGCTGGAAAAAGCACGCGTGGAATGGTTTACCTTACATCAGATGATAAGGCGTTTACCGATAAAACCTCTGCTCTTCGGCATCAAAATAAACTCATTGAGGCAGCCAATAAGGGTGAGAAAAATGCCGATCCCAAATTGGCCGGACAAAATGCAGAGACCCTCTTACGCAATGAAGACCGTCTTCTTGGTGCCGTAACCATTGCTACAAACATGGCCGGTCGTGGTACCGATATTAAGTTAAGCAAAGAAGTTAAGGATGCAGGTGGATTGGCAATTATAGGTACAACCCGACACGAAAGCCGACGAGTTGACCGACAATTGCGCGGACGCGCCGGACGTCAAGGCGACCCGGGGTCATCCGTTTTCTATGTATCGCTCGAAGATGAGCTAATGCGTAAGTTCGGATCTGAACGTATTGCCAAGGTAATGGACCGCTTAGGCTTTGAAGATGGTGAGCGTATCGAAAGCCCAATGATTTCAAAAAGCATTGAGCGTGCACAGAAAAAGGTAGAGGAAAACCATTTTGGCATACGTAAAAATTTACTCGAATATGACGACGTAATGAACAAACAGCGTACCGTTATCTACGATAAGCGGCGGCATGCACTTATGGGAGAACGCCTCGGTATGGACATTTCGAACATCATTTGGGACCGCATAGTCAATATTACTGAGAACTATGACTACAAGGATGCGAAAGAAAAGTTCTTCGAAATTCTCGCTATTGAGATTCCTTTTACAGCTGAAGAGTTTGAGAATACTAACAAATCCGAGCTCGAAGAGCGCGCTTTCCAGGAGGCTATGGCTTCATTTAAGCGTAAGACAGAGCGCATACAGACCGATTCTTATCCTGTAATTAAAGAGGTCTATGAGAATCAGGGCGATGTTTATCAATACATTCTTATTCCAATTACCGATGGCAAGAACGTTATTCAATTGCGTGTAAACCTTAAGGAGGCATACGAAACGGAGTCGAAAAACGTCGTTAAGGAGTTCGAAAAATTCGTGATTTTGCACATCATTGACGATGATTGGAAAGAGAATTTACGTCAGCTCGACGAGCTTCGCCATAGCGTACAGAATGCCTCTTACGAGCAAAAGGATCCTCTTTTGGTATTTAAACTCGAAAGCGCAAAGCTGTGGGACAGCATGATTGACGACATGAACAATCGAATTGCAAGCTTTTTAATGCGTGCCCAGCTGCCAGTACAGCAACAGCAAGAGGTTGTAGAGGCTGCTCCTGAAGTGCATCAACAGCGTTATAATGAGCAAAAAGCCGACTTCGAAAGTGCCGATGAGGCACAGCGGGCAGCAGCCAGTCAGGCTACGCAAAGCCAACAGGGGCAGAGACATCAGCCTATTATTCGCGATAAAATGCCTCGTCCTAACGATCCGTGTCCATGCGGAAGCGGCAAGAAATTCAAGAATTGCCATGGCCGTGACATACGCTAAAGTCTTATAAAACAAGCATTATTTGTATGACAAGAGGCTATGAAAACTACGAAAGTAGCTTCCATAGTCTCTTTTTTATTTTCGAAAACCTTTATAAAATGCAAATCAATCTTCATCAACTCCGCAAATCGTTTGGAGATAAAACAGCCGTAGACATTACCGATTTTACCATTAACAATGGCGAAATTATCGGCCTGGTAGGCAATAATGGTGCTGGAAAAACTACACTTTTCCGCTTAATTCTCGACCTTCTTAAAGCCGATACAGGTACGGTTTCCATGATGCCGCAAGATGGAAAAAGCACTATCGATCCTACCGTTTCAGAAGACTGGAAACAATTTACCGGTGCCTACATCAACGAAGGCTTTCTGATTGACTTCCTCACACCAGAAGAATACTTTAACTTTTTGGCAAGAATCAACAACCTTCCTCCTTTTGACTGGAAGCATATCAACGACAGCATCCTGTCGCCTTTCATTCCATTTACAAACGGTGAAATATTTAAACAGAAGAAACTAATAAGAGATTTCAGTGCAGGAAACAAACAGAAAATCGGCATTATTTCAGCCCTGTTCACCAGCCCCGAGCTGGTTATCCTTGACGAACCATTTAATTTTCTCGACCCCACGGGCCAGAATAAGTTAAAACATATCATCAGCCGGTATGCCGAATCATCGGGTGCAACCATCCTCATTAGCAGCCACAATTTGCAGCATACAACCGACATCAGCACCCGGATAGCCCTGCTCGAGCACGGCCGCATTATTGAAGACCTGCCCAATATAAACGGCAGTGCCAATCAGGCATTGAAGGAATATTTTGAGGTTTAAGCCAGTTCCGGCAGACTAAAAGCAAGAGAAAAATTATAATAACAAAGAGTTGCAAGGGAAGTTATGTTGCAAGTCTGCTCCCTTACAAAGAATCTTATGCGTTGATTGCCCAACCGTTTCCTTACGATTACCTACCACACTATCCGTTCCAACAGTATCGACTGCGAACCCTTCCAAAACAAATCGCCAGCAATATCATAGCCCAACCGTGTACAATAGCTAATTAAAATATTCTTGTTCAGGCGTTGTTTGATGATTCGCTGCCGATACAGAAGCCCGTCTTCAAACGGCAATACCTCACCCTGACAATAGAACGTCCACCCGGGGTCTCTCATAGCGTAGACCGTCCGCATATTTTTCCCGTCTTTAATAAAACTGAAAGCATTCATGGCATCAGAATAGCCGTCGGCACTGATGCGGAAAAGGTATGCCTTTATCTTTAACGAAGCCGTAATTTGATAAGCCCATGAGCTCAGCCCGTCTGCATAATTCGAAAACATGACACACTGATTTTTACACGATTCAGGGGCATAGAAGTAGGCTTTTTCCATGTGTGCGCCACCGTCAGGAGGACATTCTTCGTACAGGTTAAAGCTGAAAGGAACGTCAGTTATTTTATATTTTCCACTGCCTCCCCAGTCTTTCCGTATAACGTCTGTAACCTTTTCAAATGGGGTTTCAAACACCGTGAACGTAAAATACTTGAACTGATCTATAAGCATGAAGCCTGCTACTGTTTTATTTTTATACGTAATATCATTATTCCATGCACAAAGATAATAAAATATAACCTTCAAACAACCCGGCCAAAGCACTTGTTTCCCGAAAACCATAGTCAAACATCAGAACTTCTCTCTCCCTGTCAATTCCAACGAAATTGCCGGTATTATCTGTACCAATAACAGATTATCCGTCGTCTTCACCTGTATCTCCCCCTGGTTTTCCGTCTGAATAAAGTACAGGATAAGCCTCATGCACACAAGAATTTACAGCACACTTACAGATAATACACAACGTATAAGCTCCTTCTTTCAACCCTGCTAAAGCTGCCATCCTAACAGAAATCTCCCCTCCTTACGCCTTACAGGTCATCGTCCGACGGCCGTCATACACATTGTTCAACGGCCGTCAACAACGCGTACGACGGCCGTCAGCAGCACTGTTGACGGCCGCCGCACGACAAGCATACCGAAATAATCGCTTATGTGTTAAATACATTTAAAATCTGCATATAATAGTAGCCAGATGCCCGTTACATCGCTGATTTTGAGTACCTTTGCACCCGATTTTAAAGGGTATGGGTGAACTGTGCCTTGTAATTCACATAAAGTCTAACTTTATTAACACATTAACAATTTAAATTATTTATGTCAGATTTAAACGACATCAAAAACATTCAACCATTAGCCGACTTCAATTGGGACGAGTTTGAGAATGGTAGCAGCAACGGTGCAAGTAAGGCCGATCTTGAAAAAGCCTACGACGAAACACTCAACAAAATTCAGGAACATGAAGTTGTTGAGGGAACGGTAACCTCAATTGACAAGAAAGAGGTTGTTGTTAACATTGGTTACAAGAGTGACGGCATTATCTCCGCTTCCGAATTTCGCTACAATCCCGACCTGAAGGTAGGTGACAAGGTAGAAGTTTACGTTGAGGACCAGGAAGATAAAAAAGGCCAGCTTGTCCTTTCACATAAGAAAGCACGCCTGAACAAGAGCTGGGAGCTTATCAACAAGGCTCTTGAGAACGACGAAATCATACAGGGTTACATTAAGTGCCGCACCAAAGGCGGTATGATTGTAGACGTATTTGGTATCGAAGCATTCTTGCCAGGCAGCCAGATTGATGTCCATCCTATACGCGACTACGATGTTTTCGTAGGCAAAACCATGGAATTTAAGGTTGTGAAAATCAACCAGGAGTTCCGCAATGTTGTCGTTTCCCACAAGGCTTTAATTGAGGCTGAGCTGGAAGCACAGAAGAAAGAAATTATCTCTCACCTCGAAAAGGGTCAGGTTCTTGAAGGTACAGTTAAGAACATTACATCGTACGGTGTATTCGTTGACCTCGGTGGTGTAGACGGACTTGTACATATTACCGACCTCTCATGGGGCCGCGTAAGCGATCCTCACGAGGTTGTCGCACTGGATCAAAAGATTAATGTTGTTATCCTTGACTTTGATGAGGAAAAGAAACGCATCGCACTCGGTGTTAAACAGCTTACTCCTCACCCATGGGATTCGCTTGATCCTGATCTTAAAGTTGGCGACCACATTAAGGGTAAGGTAGTAGTTATCGCTGATTATGGCGCATTTGTTGAGATTCAGCCTGGCGTAGAAGGACTGATTCACGTTTCAGAGATGTCATGGAGCCAGCACCTTCGTTCAGCCCAGGAGTTCTTACATGTAGGCGATGAGGTTGAAGCCGTAATCCTTACACTCGACCGTCAGGAGCGCAAGATGAGCTTAGGCATTAAGCAATTGAAGGAAGACCCGTGGGAATCAATCGAGCAGAAGTATCCCGTAGGCAGTAAACACACTGCAAAGGTTCGCAACTTTACGAACTTCGGTATCTTTGTTGAACTTGAAGAAGGCGTAGACGGTCTTATCCATATTTCAGACCTCTCATGGACCAAGAAAGTAAAACATCCTTCAGAGTTCACAACTGTAGGTGCCGATATTGATGTTGTAGTTCTTGAAATCGACAAGGAGAACCGTCGTTTAAGCCTCGGTCACAAGCAGCTTGAGGAGAATCCATGGGACAAATACGAAGAACTTTACGTTCCCGGCACCATACATCAGGGCAAAATTACCGAAATGATGGACAAGGGTGCGGTTATAACGCTCGACGAAGGCGGCGAGGGCTTCGCTACTCCCAAGCATCTTACTAAGGAAGATGGCTCACAAGCCAAGCTGGGTGAGGAGTTACCATTTAAGGTTATCGAGTTTAACAAGGAAACACGCCGTATTATTCTCTCTCACTCCCGCACGTTTGAGGAGGGCAAGGACGATGTTAAGCCACGTCATCACAATACAGCCCACAAGCAGAATGAAGCACAGGCTATCAACAACATTGCAGCAGGAACTTCGCTTGGCGACTTAGACGTACTGGCTAAACTGAAGGCTGATATGGAAAAGGATAAGTAAACCATATCCTGTTCAATAGATAAAACTATTACTTAATAATGTAAGGGGCTGTAACTTTCTAATAAGTTATGGCCCTTTTTAATTTTTATACCCTATAAAATCTGTACCTAAGCTATCGTAAAGAGCCCGGTTCCCTTATCAGACACCATAAATAAAATAAATGTTAATACATCTATTTCTTTATGGTAATCATTGTGTTTCATATATATTTTCATTACCTTTGCATCACGTTTAATGTTACCGTTTCCGTTCTGGAAACAGTTTCCTATTTCAAATAAACTTATTATACACTACATGTATAGCAAAGAAGAACTATTATCTAAAAGCGTAACAGACCTTGTAGATATTGCTAACAAACTTGGATTAGACTCGAGTAGTTATGCCACACAAGACGAAGCTGTTTATGCTATTCTCGATAAGCAAGCTGAAGAAGAAAGCTCCAAGAACCTGCTCACCTCATCAAAGCATAAACGAACAAGATTTGTGAAGAAAGATATTGACCATGTTTATTCTGTAAATGGAACGTCGGGGGAAAATCTTGATTCTGCAACCCAAAAACAACCCGTAGCACAAAGTTTGTTTAAAAGCGGAGCATCATCACCAACAGCCGAAGGCAAATCAACAGATACAAAAAATAACGATACTTCAGATATGGGCGATAATACGGCTAAAGGAATTGTACAACAAATAGATGAATTAAATATTCAACTTAAGAATCAGCCTAAACACCGGGGGCCGAAAACCAAACGGGAAAAAGAACTTTTGGCAGAAATTGACAAACTAAGGGCAAGGCTCGACAGTATTAATGACGATTCTACACAGGGGATAAATCAGAATCAGGCAGAAGAACATAAGGAAGAACATCCGGATACAGATGTTCAGACTGTTACCGGCAATCAAAATTCTGCTGAACCCGGGACTGTTTCGAATATACCTAAACCCCAAAAAAAGATTCGTGTACCCGATGAAGAACTAATTGCAAAACTGCAGGCGAAATTAAAAGCTCATAATGAGGCTGCCGCAAAACAAAATGAACATATTGAGAACGGTATATGGGAGGGGGATCCTGGCGATGGCACCGACTTTATTACGGTGTTGGATATACCCATAGAAGACCAGGGAGCAGTACCCAATTACGACATGTTCGATAATCCTACAATGCCGGCTTATGGACGTATGATGGCACCCGATTATCAGGATACAACCCTGGAGAATACAGGAAGTGTAGAAAAGGATTTTGATTTTTCAGACATTATTACTGCTAATGGCGTTCTCGAAATTATGCCTGATGGCTATGGTTTCCTTCGCTCAAGCGACTATAACTACTTGTCTTCGCCCGATGATATTTATGTTGCAGCCAACCAAATTAAACGCTATGGACTTAAAACAGGCGATGTTGTACAGTGTCATGTCCGTCCTCCACATGAAGGAGAAAAATATTTTCCACTTACCGGTATCGATAAAATAAACGGACGCACACCGTCAGAAGTTCGTGACCGTGTTCCGTTTGAGAACCTTACCCCACTCTTTCCCGATGAAAAGTTTACACTTTGCGGCGACCCTAAGACTACGAATCTTTCTACCCGTATCGTAGATTTGTTTTCGCCCATCGGTAAAGGACAGCGTGCACTCATCGTAGCCCAACCCAAAACGGGTAAGACTATTTTAATGAAGAATATAGCAAACGCCATTGCCGCCAATCACCCTGAAGCCTATTTAATGATGCTTCTCATTGACGAGCGACCTGAAGAAGTTACTGATATGGCGCGCACTGTGAATGCAGAGGTAATAGCGTCAACCTTTGACGAACCCGCCGAACGCCATGTTAAAATTGCAGGTATTGTGCTCGAAAAGGCAAAGCGTATGGTAGAATGTGGGCATGATGTAGTTATTTTCCTCGATTCTATTACACGTCTTGCACGTGCCTATAACACGGTAAGTCCTGCTTCAGGTAAGGTTCTTACTGGTGGTGTTGACGCAAATGCACTTCAAAAGCCCAAACGCTTCTTTGGTGCAGCCCGTAATATTGAAGGCGGAGGCTCGCTGACCATTATTGCAACGGCACTTATTGATACAGGTTCGAAGATGGATGAAGTAATCTTTGAAGAGTTCAAGGGAACGGGTAACATGGAATTGCAGCTCGATCGCAGCTTAAGTAACAAGCGAATATACCCGTCAGTGAATCTCGTGGCTTCAAGTACGCGCAGGGACGACTTGTTACAAGACAAGACAACCTTAGACCGCATGTGGATACTTCGTAAGTATATTGCCGATATGAACCCCATAGAAGCTATGAACACTATACACGACAGGATGCAGAGAACACATGATAACAATGAATTTTTGTTATCAATGAACGGATAAAAACAAAAGATAACATAAAAAATCAGGAGCATAAGTTTGATTACTTATGCTCCTGTTTTTTTTACATCGCTGTCCAAATCATCAATTACTACCGTGAAAATATTGTGCCGAAATATCAGTCATTAACCTTATTTCAACTTCAGAAATACCATACTTTGTTAAGAGAAGAATATCATCCTGAAACTTATTCAGCAGAAGTTCACTACCCCGTATACTATTTTTGCCATTCAATTTTCCTTCGGCTTTAAGTTTGACAAGATACTCGTTAAATAGTTTTGAAGCTGCCTTCACATCTTTAGAAAACCAGGTACAGTAGCCGGTGTTGAGATAATCAGCTGCAGAGACTGACGCGTCTGCAACAATTTCATCATAAAATTTAGAAGCCTGTGCAAGCTGTCCTGTAAATAAAAGTCCCCAGGCCAAAGCACGTTTCACATTAATATCAGACGGATACTTGTAATTTAATTCGTATAGAAGTTTTACACCTTCGTTCTCTTTGTTATTATTAATGTACGAAATGGCTAAGTTTAATTTAAATTTCCGATTATCGGGATGAGCATTCAGGAGTTGCTCAAATAGTTGTGCAGCCTCATCAAAATCGCCCGAATAAAAGGTTGACATGGCATAACCCTTCAATAAAAACTCATTAGAGTTATCTTTTTCACAAGCCATTTGATATAGCCCCGCAGCTTCACTATAATTGCCTTGTTTCATGGAAATAAGAGCACGCAAGCTAATATCCTGTACATTTGTACTGTCATAGTAAAACATCAGTAAGGTTTTGGCTTCAGCATACATTTGTCTTTGGTACAGAAAACGAATCATTCTTATTGCCTGATGATGAAGAGAAGAACTATAAATTTCGTTGGCAAGAAGCATTTGTCCCTCTTTTGAATGGAATGGATT
>CALIIG010000088.1 GCA_938018155.1 uncultured Prevotella sp. | reverse complement strand
ATAAAGGAAATACGAAAATAGTTATATACTAATGCTTTTTAATACTAAGGACAGTAGAATAAGCCTGTAAATTCATGCGGATAGCATGTTGACGAAAATAATTTTTTATTTAAAAGGCAGGCTATGCATAAGGCAATATATAACTTGCTACTATTTGCTGAAATATTTTTCAACCTTATTTCATTTGCCCAAACCGGTCTGCCCCTCTACCCTTACCTTATAATAGAGCGGCTCTTTGCCATGTTTCCACCAGCTCTTATTCGTTATTTTCTTGTCTTTCGGCACAATCAGCCGGTGGCATTTCAGGTATAACGTATTGTCGTCGCCCCAGAACATAAGCTGCCTGATGTCGTCAATACCATGGAAATTCCACGCATGAGGAAAGCAAAGCGTGGAATCACGGAGTTGTGCAAAACACTTAAAGCGGCCGTCTTCAGCCTTCCAAATACGGATGTCAAGAGGCGGATTACCCATATCTTCGCACCAAAACTCGCCTGCATACAGCCCTTTTCGCGAGTAGGCATGATACTCCAAGGGAAGTGAACCACGTGAGGAAGAGTCGGCCCAGACAACGTGAAAGGCACTGTCGACCACCATATTGTGCAGCTCACCAGTGGGTCCTGCAAATACCATTTCGTATTGACAGCCTCCGTCATTACGGCCTGCCCAGGCATATCTTACCCAGTCGCTGTCCTTTCCATACGTAGTAGCCAGCAACCGTTGAAGACGGTAACGCACGGCCGAATCGACGGCCATCGTGTCAGGAATAAAGTTATAGGTAGAACATTGCTTAAAAGCAGCTTCATACTCATCACGCGAAATGGGGATCAATTGATTGCTATAATCATGGCAAGATGCCGATAAAAGCAGAAAAAGGAGAAGCAAAAGGAAGAGAGATTTCATACGGCCTGATTAATTGTTACTTATATACACAAATATAGGTTACATCTGCCATATTTATTTCATATTGCAGTTGCAATTTAGCTCATTTTAGTAAAATTTAACACCGCACAGGCACATTTGTTACTACATTTAGCAACTGTAAAACTTAACTTTGCACCCATATTGAATAGAACGGAAATGAATAAACCTGCACCATCTGAGCACATCCCGTTTGAGACATGGGACCTCGATTTACTTGTTGACTATATCATAAAATTCCATCATCGCAACACGCGTAAGTATGGAGCAGAAATATATAACCTGCTTTTGGATGTGGACAGCCGCCATCATGAGCTGGACAAAGTAACCGATCACTTTCGCAACAGCATTCAGGACCTCGACATTCACTGTACAAAAGAAGAGCAGGTTCTGTTTCCATATATCATGAATCTTTACGAGGCCGCAGAGCAAAATCAGCATATTATGCCTTTCCATTGCGGCACAATTGAAGCCCCCATCAACATGATGATGGCTGATCATGACGACGAACTAAGCCGTCATGAGCGCATACGCGGGCTTACCAACAACTATACCGCGCCCGAAGGAGCCGAGCCTGCTTACCAGAATGTGCTCAACAGGCTGAAGGAATTCCGCGATTACATGATGGAACATATATGGATTGAGAACGAAATTGTGTTCCCGCGCGCCCTCGAAATAGAAGGAACGAACGTAGAAAGATACTAAAACGATAAAAATACAAAGCCTCCCTGTTAGTGACATAACAGGGAGGCTTTATGTTAATAAGTACTATAAGTGCTTACCTCATCTTCGTACGGTCGAGGATAGTAACCTCACGACCATTGATGCTTATGGCACCGGCCTTCACGAAGTCGGAAAGAACGCGAAGCAAAGAAAACTTCTGAATACCGAACGAATCGGCTATTTCCTGGCGCGATCGCTCCAGATGAATCACGTTTGAACCCTGTTCTCCTGCCCGCTCAAGAAGCATATAGGCTACCTTTTCTTTTACCGTAAACAGGCTTAATATGCGCATACGGTGCGTGAGGAAAGCGTTAATATTCGAAAGTACGCGAATAAAGTTGTCGCGAACCTGCTCATTCGTATTGATTAAATTGCGAAACATGGCCTTCTGTATGCGCAAAACAGTAACGTCGGTATCGGTTTCAACACCCACGGGCATGCTGGTATCCTTGCCAAAGATAAAAGCCGGGGCTACGATGTTACCCTCTCGCAGGCGGCTCACCTCAACCTGCTTGCCCGACAACGACGACATGCGGCATACCAGAATACCACGCACAACAATATCGAGCGTTTTGCAAGGCATGCCCGTTAACGCATAAATGTCATGACTAACATAATTGACAATGCTATAACTTACGCCGGCCATGGCTATCTCTATTTCAACAGACGTCATGCCCGCAAACAGCGGACACTTGGTAAGGGCATGTAAAACTCGCTGTTCCATTTTCTTAAAGTAAATTCATGATTTGCCCAATGTGGCCGACCTCACGAAGATGAGGGTGGCCGAACACTTCAACCTCTTCGTGTTTCCACATCAGTTTATAAGGTACATACACCCCGTAACCGCCCAGCTGCAGCACGGGGGCGATATCCGATTTAAACGAATTTCCCACCATACAAAGATGGTTTATATCGGTGTCAAACATGTCACAAAGGCGGGTGTACTCGTGTTTCGTCTTGTCAGAGACCACTATTACGTCTTTAAAAAAGACGGAAAGTCCCGACCGCACCAACTTATTCTCCTGCTCAAGATTATCTCCTTTGGTAAACACTACCATGCTGTAACCATGCCGGGCACGCAGGCTTTGTAACGTTTTCACAACACCGG
>CALIIG010000087.1 GCA_938018155.1 uncultured Prevotella sp. | reverse complement strand
ACAACGGAAGGAACTGTTTAGAAAAGGAATTGAATAACAGGGGGTTAGAGAAATTGAAAAGGCGTGGGAAAGTATAAATTAAAACCACGGCAACCGGCTCTGAAAACAAAGAATCTACTTTACGAAATAAACAACAGTTCTTTTTACTTTTTGTTTGTTACTCTTTAATTCTTTACTTCGCGTCCCGCGCAGGCTACACAGGCAGCGCGGGACGTTTTTGTTGAGGAAACGGGGGAGGGAGGCAGACAGGGTTTTTAAACAAGTCAACTTTTTAAAATGAACTTTGGATTGAGGCACGCCCGTGTCGCAGAGTGGTTCCTCCTGAGCTGGTGCCATGGTATGATTTTTACCGCTCCGTATCAACAGTTTTGCGGTATGATGAGGTGGGGGGAGGGAATTTCTTCATCTTGAATAAATATAATGAAAGAATGTGGATGTGCAGGAGTTATGTAGGTGTAAATGTGGAATAATGGACATTATATTTTTTTTAACCTGCCGAAAGTCTGTTATACCCCTTTTTATGTTGTGTCAAAATGGATATTTTATTTTCCTCTTTCCAGACATAATAAGGCCCCGGAAGTTTTTGTTTAGCTTTCGGGGCCCTATCTTATTTCTGCAAATGCAGATGTTTCAATCAAAGTTTCTGTACTTGCTTGGCAATTTCGTTGTCAGGTTCTATTTGCAACAATTTTACTGCATATTCCTTTGCAGCTGCCTTGTCTTTCTTTACGTTGAATTGATATACCATGAGGTAGAAGTAAGCTTGTTTCAGCATTTGTATTTCGCTTGCTGCCTTTTCTGCCTTGCTTTCTAAAGAGGTGGCTAACTCATCATAGAAGGGAAGGGCGAGTCCTTTCTTGCTATCGGGGTCGAGGTTTGCATTGACCTGGGCACGCATATAGTTGCCGTAGTTCTTGTAGTTAGGGAACTCTTCTATCATTTTGGCAAAAACGTCATCTGCCTTTTTAAATGCGTCAGCAGCCCCTGCATTATCGCCTGCCTTTAACTTGCTTGCCGCAATATCGGCGTATAATGTGCCGAGGTTGTCGTAATCGTCCATCGTCTTCTTTTCTTTTGCATCGATAGACTTGGTAAGATATGCAACGGCATTGTCGTAGTCGCCCTTCTTTAAGTATAGGTCAGACAGGTTCTTATTGATAATTCCTGTCTGAACCTTGTTGTCCTTATTCATGTCCAAAGCCTGATTGAATGCGGCGATGGCATCATCATAACGCTCTGCACCTTGCAGGGCTGTACCGTAATAGGTGTAGTCTTCTGCAATGAAATGTGCTGAATCGCTTTTGTTAAACAGGCGGTCGGCATATTCAAGAGCCTGCGGATAATCTTTTTTGTCAGTATAGTTATAGAAGACAATGCGGTTCCATCCTGCACGGCGAGGGTCACGCTGCAGTGCTGACTTGGCAATTTCGATACTCTTATCGCGTTTACCCAGAAGCCAATCAGACATAGCATATTTTGTTAAGTCTTCGTCTTCCATCTTGCTTAAGTCCTGAATCTTATCAAAATATTCAACGGCCTTTGGATAATTCTGTGCGAAATAGTAAATACGTCCTGCGAGTGCATCAACGGGATAGTCGGGACGCTGTTTGCGCAATTCCTCAAGATTTTGTACTGCATCCTCCGGACTACGACCGCGAAGAATCATAGCATACTTATAATAGCCTTCAGGATCTTTGGGATCAAAGTATTTTGCTTGCTCGTAATTTTCGGCAGCAACGCCACCATCGTCTTTGCTTACGGCAATGTCACCTTTCAATATATAGGCCTTTGCGAGCTTACGGTCGCGTGCAAGTGCATAGTCGGCAAACTGTGTTGCATGGTCAAGGTCCTTTGCATTATAAAAGGCTTTGGCAATAGCTAACAGTGCCTGTGCATCTTTTTTGTTGTCTTTATAAAGCTGATTAACTTGCTTTTCAAAGTCTGTACCTTTGTTATTGAGAACTTGCGAAACTCGGTCTGCGATGGCTTTCTCATTTTGTTGGGCCATCGTTGGAGCAGCAAAACCTAATAGTAATGCTCCTACCAGTATGTATTTAATTGCTTTCATAATCTTCTTTTCTTTTTAAAAGTTCAACATCAATTTATTTCTTGAATTATTTGAAAGACGATAATCAATTAAGAATGTTTCTGCTAATGGCTAACATTAACATCTCTTACATTTATATCACCAAGGACTGGTAAAAGTCCTGCTTTCATGACAATACGCTGCCCTTTTGGACCTTGGATAAAATGTGCAAAGCCCCATGGTAAGCCCTGACGCGGGTCGTTAAGTAAAGCAAAAATGGTACGGACAAGAGGGTATTCACCGTTATAAATATAATATTGATAAGGTTTCCGACTACTTGAAGCTGTTGCCGGATGAATACGACTTACGCTCATCACTCTGATGTTCTTGTTAAAGGTTAAGTTAGTTGAATCACGCTTATCATTCAACCAATTGTTACCTATTATGCCAATTGCATCAGGATTATTTTCTACATATTTAATTACTTCAGAGGTTTTATTAACGGCAACAACGTTTTTGTTGATAATAGGTTTGCCTCCAAGTATAGAATCTTCAACATAATGAACTGTGCTCGATTTGGGATTATCAAAGACAACAGTTATAGCTCCTTTGTTCTCTCCTTTATTATTTAGTTGCTTCCATTTTGTAATTCTGCCTAACATGATTTCTTGAATATCTTTGACAGAAATGAGAGTATCCTTATTCCCCTTGTTGATAATAAATGCAAGGGCATCATATGCAATGTCTATTGCAACCGGACGATAATTCTTTGCCTTTAGACTTTGAATTTCGTTTGATTTAAAATTACGTGCCGTAAATGCAAGCCATGTCTTGCCTTCTAATAGTCTGTTGATAGCATCAGACTCGCTTGTATAAATAGGCGTTAATTTAGCTTGAGGATAGTCATATTCAAAGACGGCACGCTCTTCTTCTATAACAGGACTAAAACTTTCATCAGAGACGAAACTAATCGTCCCTGATGAATATGTGTCAGTCCTGCCGTCCTTTCCCTTCTTGTTGTTACTACAAGAAGAGGAAAGGGCCAGGACAATCTGTAATCCTACGATAATGTAAGATGTTGTTTTTCTCATATAAAAATTATTGTAACTTAAATGTCACAGGAACATTATACTTTACACGCACTGCTGAACCGTTCTGTTTTCCAGGAATCCAATGCGGCATGCTCTTTACGACGCGTGTTGCTTCACGGTCAAGTGACGGGTCTACTGAACGTACAACACGTACATCTGTAATTGAACCATCTTTCTCAACAACGAAAGAAACAACAACTCGACCTTGCACTCCGTTTTCCTGAGCTACAACGGGGTATTTGATATTGCTATTCAGATACTGCATCAATGCACTTTGTCCACCAGGGAAAGATGGCATAACTTCTACAACATCAAAAACCTTGTTTTCAACTTCAGGAGCAGGTTCTGGCTTAACAGGCTCGTCGGCTACACGTTGTGTCACCTTAAGAACTTCACCATTATCAGAGTTACCCTTAACATCGAGAGCACCGATAGCGGTGTTGTTATTCATGATTTCAGCCTGGGTCTTCATCTCCTCTTCCGGTTTCACTAAGTTATCTTTTCTGATAACAGGAGCAGTGAACTTGATGGAAGACTTGACTTCTTTTACTACCTCTTTCTTCTCTTCAACTTGAACTTTACGCTCAACTTTAGCATCCTTTTTGGTAGGCTGGTTAAGAACTGAGAGTTCATTGATCGCCTCGTTTTTGGCATGTGCAAGCTGATATTCATCATATCGTGTCTTTGCCCAGAAGCCAAGGATAAGAAGTGCTGCTAAAACTGCAATTGTAATGATGGAAATGAGGTTTCTTCTTGGAGTTCCTTCTCTAAGCTTATAAGCTCCGTACGCCTTATTACGTCCTTCGAAGATAAGGTCACACCATCCATTAGTTGTTAAATCAATATTTGCCATTTTTTAACCTTTCTTGTTTAGATATAAACCTTATAGTTTGACGTTGTTAGCTTTGAGAAGCTTCAAGTCCTGATCATTAATCTTATCAATCACGTATTTACCGATAGAGCAGATATTCATTTCGTCCAGGACGTCAACCAGGTTCTTGTAGGTTGCATTATCCGTTGCCTTAATAATAATAGTTAAGGTGTTGATACGCTTACCATCAATATTACCTGCTTTGATTTGGGCAAGACGCTGGTTATAAACTGAGTCAGGCATTTTCTTATTTGGATCATCCTTTTCAGCATCTAACTTTTGCTTTGCCTTCATTACGTCTATTGTAGGCGTTGTACCATCTTCCGTTGTATGGTTGATGATTACGCTGCGAATACCCTTTGCCCCCCAGTTTGTTTTTACTAAACATTTTGGGTTTTCCGGCTTAATAAGACCTGCTACGTAATACAGCTGGTTGTCAGCTGTACAGTAGATCGTAATTGTATACGATTCTTTAGTTACAGTTCTGTCCTGATCCGTTAAGTTCTTATCGTTACTTGGCATACTCAATTCCATAGTCTGTGGCTTTGCCAAAGATGTACAGAGCATGAAGAACGTGATAAGAAGCATCATCATGTCAACCATAGGAGTGAAGTCCACACGGACATCCATCTTCTTCTGTTTGCTTTTTCCTACTGCCATTTATTTGTCCTCCGCTTTCTTATATTGAGTAATCAAATAGTAACGGTTCTCATTCATATCCTGAAGTTCGCTCATCAGTTTCTTCACGGTCTTGTAAGGAGTGTTCACATCAGCCTTGATAGCAATCTTTGCATCAGAGTTAGCTTCATGACACGCTTTAATCCAAATTTGGAACTCACTCATGGCCGCAGCACCTGTTTTCCCGGGAACAGAGTCTGTAGGGATACCATATTTTTTAAGTGCCTCGGGCATCACGGTTTTGTCCAGACTTAGAAAACCTTTCAGAGAACTCATGGGAACACCCCACATAGGATTGTCCAGGAACTTCTTTTGCTGTGCACCTGTCAATGTGATACCGAACTGAGATGTAACATTTCCAAGAACATTTTGTACATCTGCTGTCTTATCCATATTCATAAAGACCTTACCGTCTTTACCGACAAGCACATTGATGACGTTTTTCTCCGGAACTTTTATTTCTGACACTGAGCCCGGCGTATTTACTTTTACTGGTTCCTGTTTCACGAAAGTTGATGTCAACATGAAGAAAGTCAGCAAAAGAACCATTACGTCAGACATAGGGGTCATGTCGATCCAGACGTCTTTTTTCTTAATTTTTACTTTACCCATAGTGATAAAATTTTAAAGGGTTAGCAAAAAATTAAGCCTCGTCTGTGTGGTTAGCTTC
>CALIIG010000086.1 GCA_938018155.1 uncultured Prevotella sp. | reverse complement strand
TTTTATTGTAGATGGGTTACAAGCTTATAATAAGGTTCTGATGCAAAAAAGAGCTGCTGACAATGCCATTAAACCAGCTTGATATAAGTAGATTCAACGGTAATTAACCTGTGTTTGTACAGGTCGCCAACGGCTCGTTTATACACTTTTTTGCTGACATGAAACTGCCTGTAAATAGCATCGGCTTCACTTTTATCGCCCAATTCACAAACTCCATCGTTGTCTTTGAGATATTGTAACAGAATTTCGGCAAAGTCTTTCGTCTGTTGTCGGCCTGCGGGTTGCAGGCTAACGTCAATCTTTCCATCCTTTCTGATGTTCTGAATGTATCCATTCATGCGGTCGCCTGTGTGTACAAGACGAAATATTTGGTCTTGATAGATGAGGCCCTGGTATCGGTTATCAATGATAACCTTAAAGCCAAGAGGCGACTTTTGCCATATAAGAATGGGCAGTTCCTTACCAATCTGCAATTCGTTATTGCTTTCATCATCGGCACTTTTCTCCTTTTTATCCGATAAATCGTGTAAGAAATGTTCAACCTTGGCCGAAGCAACGATACGATAACTTTCCTTATCGACGTATAGATAAACAATGTATCGTTCGCCGATTTCCATTTTACGCTTCTGCTCTCTGAACGGACAGAACACGTCTTTCATAAGTCCCCAGTTCAGAAAGGCACCGTATTCGTTTACCCATGTGCATTCCAAGTAGCCAAATTCGCCCACTTTTGCCAATGGAGTTTCGGTTGTAGCTACGGGCCTTTCATCCTGATCGAGGTATACAAAACATTTGATTTCGTCGCCCTTTTTTACACCTTGTGGCACATATTTCTGTGGCATGAGGATGTCTCCCTCCTTGCCTCCGTCGAGATAAATGCCGAAAACTTCCTTCCCTCCAAACGCATGCGAGTCGGGTCGCTCGGCTGTTTTTACCATTTTTAGGGTGTTGTAATCGCCTATTTTTATTTGTGTCATGATGTATTAATTTAAGAGAAACTGAATGTTGATGTTGAAAAGAGTGTCAGATGGTGCTGTTGTTATCGCCAAACGATGTATTAATGAGTATGCCATCCTTCATGTGAATAGTGCGGTCAGTGATGGAAGCAAGGCTTTCATCATGCGTAACGATGACAAAGGTTTGACCGAATTTATCGCGAAGCTCGAAGAAAAGGTGGTGTAAATCGGCTTTGTTCTTTGAATCAAGACTGCCTGAAGGTTCGTCGGCGAGGATAACATCAGGGTTGTTTACCAGCGCGCGGGCTACGGCAATACGTTGTTTTTCACCTCCCGAAAGCTCGTTGGGCTTATGGCTTGCGCGGTCGGAGAGGTCCATAAAAGCCAGCAGTTCCTCGGCTCTTGCTTTTGCTTCGCTCCGACTTTTACCTGCAATGAAAGCCGGAATCATAATGTTTTCCAGGGCGTTAAACTCGGGAAGGAGCTGGTGAAACTGGAAAACGAACCCGATATGCTGATTGCGAAAGTCGGCCAATCTTTTCTCAGAGAGTCTGCTTACATCTGTATTGTCAATACAAACAGAGCCTTTATCAGGCCTGTCGAGGGTGCCGATAATCTGTAAAAGCGTTGTCTTTCCAGCACCTGAAGGCCCTACAATAGAAACCACCTCACCTTTATTGATGTGTAAGTCAATGCCTTTGAGCACTTGCAAATTGCCAAATGATTTGGTTATACCTTTAATATCTATCATGGTTTATGATTTTGTTTTCTACATTTAAGTTGATAACTGCTATACCTTTATGATTATAGGGCACGGCAAAACGCGCCAAATCTGAATGGTCCACTGCTGCGTAGCAGGTTATTTTCTTGTTATCAGTCGTTTCTTCCGTATCGCCCATTCCCTTATTTCCTCGTATGCCGACCGTTCCTCCGTGTGCTGGGGCTGTGCAAAAGTCATCGTAGTTTTGTCGTCTCCATACTGGTCAGGGAATATAATCATGATGTTTTTTCCTTTGAAATATTTTGTAAGTTCGTCAGGAAGATGGTCCATTGCCGTCTTGTATGAGACGGTACCCTTACGTGCCGTAACCACAACGAACAGATGATCGTTGGCTATTGTGGCTGCCAGACGGGGCAGTTCGTTCCAGTGTTCCATTGTCTGGTAAATGGCTCTTACATGGTGATGCCGGTTCGTTATATACTGATTGATGATTTGTAACGTATCGGTGCGCCCCGAAAACTGCACTCTGCATTCTATGTTTTCAGCCATACGACACAGCCTTTCCAGCCATCTGTAAAACCCCGGCTCATATTGTGCCCTGGAGGGTACGGCAACAACGACGCGCCTTAACGTTGAAAGGGGATGGTAAAGACGAGCCATAATGATTTGCCTGTGCAGGCCATTGAACAAACTTTGATGAAATTCTCCCCAGAACTTTGTTGACACTTTGTTGTGCATGTGCATGCCAATGAGAATTTCAGATGCACGAAATTCCTTAAAGGCATGCTTGATACCGTTGGCAATATTGGCCGCAATGCGAACCTGAGTCTGTACTTGTACATCAGAGCTTGAGGCATATTCGGATACCTGTTCCAGCAATCTTACACCCTCTTCCTGATGTTGTCGCATGTGGTCGTCATCATAAACTACGTTCAGCGCAACAATATTTCTCCCCAATTTAGGGTTACGCATCATCAGGGCTATGTCCATCAGATGATTGGCATATTCCTTATATTTAACAGGAATCAGTATCAGTTCATCGTTGTTACGGTTGTCTTCAGCCGGCAATTCTTTATCACGGATAATAATCATACGGGCTGCAGCCTCTGTAATAAGTGAAGAAATAATACAGGTAAACAGAATCATGATGACGATTCCATTCAGCATCCGTTCGTCAACAACAGGCAAACCGTTAGCGGTTTTCAGTTTCATACCCACCATTACCATGGCTATTGCGCCTGCGGCGTGGGCAGAAGTGAGACCGAACATCATGTGCGAGGCCAACTGTGGCAATTTGAAAAGCCATCCCGCAAGGTAAGCGGCTACGGCCTTTCCCAACGTACCGAACACAACAATACACAATACGGTCCGGATGATTCCGCCACCCTGGAAAAGCAATCTTATATTGATAAGCATTCCCACACCGATGAGGAAATAGGGGATAAACAGCGCATTGCCGATAAATTCTATACGATTCATCAACGGCGATACGTGAGGAATGAACCGGTTTAAGATAATACCCGAGAAGAAAGCACCAAATATTCCCTCCAGCCCTACAAGCTCAGCCAGTGCTGCACTAAGAAAAAGGGCAGCCATAATAAATATAAATTGCATGACGGCATCGCTGTAACGGCGCAGGAACCACCGTGTAGCCCGTGGCAGAATATAGATGAGAGCACCACAGTAAACGGCAAACTTTATGATAAACGACGCCCAGAACAGCCAGTCGCCAGTGCCGTTACTCGATGCCACAATGATGGCCAGGCATATCAGCGACAACAGCAGGCTCAGCATAGAAGCACCTACACTAAGCGTAACGCTGTCCCTGTTCTGCAACCCGTAGCGGCTGACAATGGGGTAAGATACCAATGTATTCGACGACATAATGGCACCCAGCAGCAACGCTGCCACGGGCATATAGTGTAAAAGACTCAGCCCTGTTGCATACATCATGACGAAAGGTAACAAAAAAGTGAGCAGCGCGAAGACGAGTGTACGGTATTTATTGCGCTTAAGTCCCTCCATATCCATCTCAAGTGAAGCCAGGAACATAATATAATAAAGGCCTACACGCCCGAAAAGTTCAAAGGAAGCATCGCGCGATAAGATGTTAAAGCCATACTGTCCTATAGCTACACCTGCGAGCACCATGCCTATAATATGCGGAATGCGCAGCTTACCCATGATAACAGGAGCCAGCAGGATAATAAGCATTACCACAAAAAAGATGAGCGTTGGGTTGGTAATGGGGAAATATGATGTAATGTAAGGCATGATGTGTAAGTCTTTTCTTGTCAGCCACAAAGGTATAAAAAAAACGTTGTACAAGGGTGAAAACGCCTGATAACTTTCCTATATGCGGGAGGAACAAAACGATTACATATTGTTGTTATATCGGATAAATAGTTGTATTTTTGCAAGCAGATTGTATGATTACGTTTAAAGTTATAAACACAACAGCTTATGAGAGTAGCAATTGTTGGCGTAAGCGGAGCTGTAGGACAAGAGTTTCTGCGCATTCTTGCAGAACGAAATTTCCCACTTGACGACCTTGTTTTATTTGGATCGAAGCGCAGTGCAGGGCGCAAATATACCTTTATGGGTAAGGATTATACCGTAAAAGAGCTTCAACATAACGATGATTTTAAGGGCATTGACCTGGCTTTCACCTCGGCCGGTGGCGGTACGTCGGCCGAATATGCCGATACCATTACGAAGTATGGCGCGGTAATGATTGACAATTCCAGCCAGTTCCGTATGGAAAATGACGTTCCTTTGGTTGTCCCGGAGGTTAATCCGGAGGACGCCCTCGTCCATCCGCGTGGCATAATAGCCAATCCTAACTGTACAACTATTATGATGGTTACGGTGCTTAACCCCATTGACAAGCTGAGCCGCATTCGTAAAGTGCACGTGGCAAGCTACCAGAGTGCATCGGGTGCCGGTGCAGCGGCAATGAGAGAACTGGAGCAACAGTACAGGGAAATTGTGGAAGAGGGACACGTCAGTACCATTGAGAAGTTTCCTCATCAGCTGGCTTACAACGTCATTCCGCAAATAGACAAGATGACCCCCAACGATTACACGAAGGAAGAAATGAAGATGTTTTATGAGACACGCAAGATAATGCACTCGGATGTGCGCACATCGGCAACGTGTGTACGTGTGTCTTCGCTTCG
>CALIIG010000085.1 GCA_938018155.1 uncultured Prevotella sp. | reverse complement strand
ACCTGTTATCTGCGGAAGAATGTCGACAATCTCATATTCGCTGCCGAACGTTATCAGCTTACGCGCCGACGATGGCTGAAAGCTGGTCATCTCATAATAGTCGAAACGGTAAACCGAGTTGCCCTGAAGATAGAACCCGTAGCTCTCTCCGAATGAGCCCCACCATAGTTTTACGCTCGCGGCAAAGGCGGCATCTATATCCATTATCTGCACTAAAGCAGCGGGTTGCACCACACGATTGACATACTTTACGAAGAACTGATACATCTTATATTGCGCGCCTTGCTTGCCTACCAGATAAACATTGTACGACTGATTGGCGCCCAGACCTGTGGCTTCAGTAAAGCATCCCATCATCGAATCGAGCTTAAGGGTCTGCCCGTTCACCTGAACCCATTGCATTTCATCATTATAAACATGATAGCATCCTACGCGACCGTCGTTGTGTAACACAAAGGTTATCTTCTTAAATCGCTGAAATTGCTTGCTCGACATAGCCTGTTTTACGTCGCGGCTCTTCACAAACGTTTGCTCGTTATAGATGGGAAGTTTACGGTCGAGCCCGTTAAACACATACAATACCTTGTTCATGATAAGGTATTTAGAGGCTCCGTAGCCGAAGGTAACGTCGCTAAAGCGAATCGGTTGCTCTGTTCCCTTATACACATTGCCCTTTACAGTACCCGTATATTCGCCAAGCTGATAAGGGAATCCGCCTTGTGGGTCGGCGTTTTTCATGCTGATTGTACGACCGTAATCGTTGGCATGGTCGGTAAAAACAGCCAGTTCGTTCATCGAATAAAGCGTGCCACGATAGTTCCCGCGCAAAGGATTGCCGGGGTTGATGCGCGCAATCATATCGTCGAACCATCGTGTAAAATGGTCGGGCGTGCCCTGAAGCGACATCCATTCAAGCCTTCCGTCGCCCTTTTCGTACACTGCAACATACGAGGGTGTGTAGTTACTGAGCACCTTAAACGTAAAGGTTTGGCGAAATTCCAGCCCGTTAAGTTTGTTATGTACGATGAAAGACCCCGGTATATTGGCCGCCATGTTATAGCCTGACGGCAGATTTATGGGCCACTCTAAATTGCGATCGTTACCAATTATCAGGCTTTTGCCTATCACCCAACGATAGCTGTATACTGACGTATCGGCACCGTCGCTGAAGGTTACCGCAGGATGGATGCGCAGAGTATCGCCCTGATAGAGCGTGTAATCGTCAGCCGAGATTCCGTCAACGCGCGTAACCTGCTGCAAATTCTGAAAGGCTTCACGGTCGTTACCGCCGTAGCATGACAACAACAAAAGCGTAAAGAGCAACTGAAAAGTAAAGAAAAATATCTTTCGCATGGCGTTTATTCAAAATAAATATGACGTTTATTCAAAATAAATACGGTTACCGTTTGCATCATATTCGGCATGTTGCTCAAAATATTGTTTGCAAAGACTTATCCAATAATCCAATATTCCCGTGGTGCCATCGTCGGTCCAGTCGGGGCTTTTAATACCACTAACCTCTAAGAAAACGGCACATTTGCGAGCCGAATACGTAATACGGCGCAGCTTACTGTTGTTATTCCACAGGGGCGGCGGGGTGTTAAGGTTTTTGGTAAAGCTAATATCGACATACTGATACCGGGCTTGTCCGGCACCGAAATCAGCACTAGGAACGAGCCTAAGGCGCATTTTGTAGCTGGCAGTATCGCTCATTGCCGTTACGTGTATGGTTATACGAAGGCTGTCTTGCCACATGCCGCGACGGAAAGTCTGCTCACAATTGAACGTGTAAACGGCAGGAACAAGGCCACGGCTCGCCGTATCAACAAGGGCTACCTGATAGTGACGGTCACGAACGGTATCAACTTCGCCCTGCAACCGCACGGGAATGTTGAGCACATAATCGGTTATTCGCCCGCCAAGAAAATAAGCATTGAAGGCGTATTCTTCAGGGTAGTTGGCAGCATTACCAAATATTGTGCCCCTGGCTATGTTGAGGGCGGGGCGCGATGTGTCGTAAATGTCGAGCTTCTGCTCGCTGCACGATGATGCGAACATTGTCAGGATGGCCATACACAAGACCGTTATCCATTTATCTGTTTTGCCCATAACCAAACTGTTTTTCGTATTCAGGCAACGGAAGCGTGTAAGCATCGGCAGGCACTGCTATCGTATTGCCATTATAATTACCGTCGTCAACGGCGGCCATATTCATGCGCTTGTAATAGTAAAAGAGCTGTCCCTCGCCCTTAAAATCGCAGATATACTCGTGGGTTATTTCACGACGAAGGTCGGATGGCGATGCCGAGACACCAATTTCAGCTGCTCCGCGCGCACGCTTAAGCTCGTTAAGCATGGCATGTGCGTCAATACCCGTTGAGGCATTGTGTAATCCACACTCGGCGGCAATGAGGTACATCTCGCTTAATTTCAACATAGGCACGATAGGATCACCATATTTTTTGCTGTCGGCTACCTGCGTAGAGCGTTCGTATCGCACCATATTGATCTTGCCTCCTGCTGAAGGATTGGCGAAGAACCACACCGTACGCACATCGCCATCAGCATAGGCATGCGTGCTCTTTACAAAGTCATGGGTAAGGCCTTCATAATAGGAACGCGAGACGGAAAGGATGTTATCGGTATTCAATGCAAATATCATTTCAGGCTCAAACAGTCGGTCTTGCTTTTGAATAACGCCGTAAGCATCGGTCTGTTCAATCTCATTGCTGCGGATAAAATGGAATTTTCCTGAGTTGATTACTTCCAAAGCATAGCGCGCTGCCATCGTATAGTTGCCGCGATAAAGACTGATACGGGCCAGCAATGCCGTAACAGCGTAGTAGTTCATACGCTGTAAACGGTTATACTTTACATACCTGTCGGGGAGCGACTGGCCTGTTTTCAGCGGGTCGGCAGACAATAATTGACGGGCCTTTTGCAAGTCGTCGACAAGATTTCGCAGCAGTTCGGCAGACGAAATACGCTGTCCGAGCGCAAAGCCAAAGTCGGTTTTGTAGGGCACATTTCGGGCCAAACTATCCACCATAAAAGAGGGATTGTAGAGCCTTAACAGGTCAAAATACATGAAAGCACGCAAGCCAAGTGCTTCGCCACGCATGATATTGCTGACGCTTTCGGGTATGCCGACGGATGCAGCCTTATCTAATTTCAACAACAGCATGTTGTCGTTGACAATGGTATTGTACATTGTCAGGAATATATCATTGTTTAATTTCTGCCCTGCATCGGTGGTATAATTGAACTTCGACCACGCTACGCGGTCGGGATTATCGTTGCTTACGGTATACTGCTGGGTTAAAGGCTCGAGCGCGTACAGGGAAAGGTTGCCGCCATAAAGACTTTTTGTGCCGAGGTTGGTGTATAAACCGGTGAGCGATGACATGTATCCGTCGGGAGAAGAAAAGAGGTTTTCTTCGTCTTCTTCGCTGTCGTTGCCCACATCAAACCACGAACAGGCAGTAAGAAAAGGCAGTAATACCAACAGCAGAACAATGTATAATGGTTTTCTGAACGTCATAATTTAAAAGTTTACAAGTGCTGAAAACGTTACCGAACGCGCGTAAGGATAGGCCAATCCCCGCTCCTGGCGGATAGAACTAAGATAGAAAAGGTCGTTGGCTGTGATGGAAAGCTTCAGCATACTCATCCAACTGTTGAGCAAACGCTGACGTGGAACCATGTAGCTAAGGCGCAAAGAGGCCAGACTTAAGTACCTTTCTTTCTGCACAAATCGCGATGTAGCCTTCGTCACGCTGTTGTCACGAATGGCCTTGTAGCGCGCAATGCTGCCGGGATGCTGCCACCGTTCAGTGAGCGCACGGCGGTCATTGTTGACCATATAGTTCACATTCTCGATCTTTTCAGCCAATGTATAGTTATACTTATCGGCACCAAACGAGTAGCCTGCATGCGCACCCATCTCCCAATTACCATATCGAAGGCTCGCGCCCATGTAGCCACGAAGCGTCGGTTCATTCACACCCACGGGCACTTGGTTACGTGCCTGCCACGTGTATGTGGTTGTTTTGTCGCGGTTTATAAATATTTCCTTACCTGTTCCGGGGTCAATTCCCAACGAGGGTACGGCATAAATAGTATTCATCGACTGGCCTTCAGTGAACAGGAATACGGTGGTAGGAGCAGACGATTGTTGCGCCTGGCCGTTCACAATATCGTTGTAACGCTTCAGGAAATCGGAAATTTTACGGATGCGATTCGTGTTATGGGCACCGTTAAATGACAAGTTTAACAGCATCTTTTTGGTTTTAACGGGTGTATAGCTCACGCTAAGCTCATAACCACGATTGGTTAAATCGCCCATGTTGGCTTTGTAAGAGCTGAAGCCTATCGATGGCGCAATGGTAATTGTAGTAAGGTTTCCCTTCGTCGTATTGTAGTAATAGTTCAGCTCAAAGTTCAGTTTGCTGTCGAAAAAAGAGCCATCAAGGCCGATGTTCCGGTTGTAAGTGCGCTGTCCTCGCAGCTCAGGGTTGCCCAAAGTAGAGATAATTGCGCCAAAGAAACCGCCGTAGTTGTCGTCCTTGATTCCATCACCGATCCGCACAACACCGGAGCGATTATCCGCAGCGCCGATCAGTTCGGGATTGATGCCGTCGTGCTCCCCGAACGGAGAAGCGCCGGAGATACGGAAACCATCGGCAAGATCAGCGCGGGCGCGGCAGCCTGGGTGCCGTTGCTGTACACCGCAAACCTCGTGCGCACGGTAGAAACCTTAAAGCAGCACGGCTTTTGGGTTTTCGGCGCCGATGCCCAAGGCGATCCGCTCCCGCAAACCGCCTTTCCCGCAAAAACCGTGCTTATCATGGGCAGCGAAGGTTCGGGAATCAGCCGATTGCTGAAAACAGCCTGCGATTCCTTTACCTCCATTCCGACCTCCGGCAAACTGGACAGCCTCAATGTTTCGGTCGCCGCGGGCATCCTCATGTACGAGGTACGCCGACAGCAGCACTGCTGACGCCCTTGCCGATCGGGAATGACACCACGGCACACTCCCC
>CALIIG010000084.1 GCA_938018155.1 uncultured Prevotella sp. | reverse complement strand
AGTTTACGCAAACAGCCAGCAACGTGTCGTTAATCTGGATGAGGTCGTTCGGCGTATCGCCCAGTTTCTTGCCGTTTACCTGCCTGAACCATGCGTTGGTAAGCGTGCGCGTGTTGCCGTCGTAGAACGATAGCTGTCCGTTATCCTGCTGCCACAAGCCTTCGTCGCAGAAGATGAGGCTCTCTTTCTGTGGGTCAGACGTCTGGCCCTGAGCGTGAAATACCGGTGCCGCAAGCACCAGTGCAATTGAAAGTAATTGTTTAATCATGTTGTATTGTTTTAATATTGACGAATAAATTTTGTTGTTCTCTATACTCAGAAGCCCTGTGCCGGGCTTCTGATTTTTTATAAATCAGCGCGCACCGTTGTCATAAACCGGCGGCCCGGCATTGGCCATCTCACTATCATTTCGTAGGGCTTGTTGAACAGGTTCTGGCATTCGGCCTCTAAAGTAAACCGCCGCCAGGTGTACGAGGCTTTGACATCGGTGCAGTTGTAGGCTGCAAGGGGCGGGTCAAGGCTGTTTTGTACGGTCCAGTAACGGCTGCCCACGTACATGTCAGACAGCGTAGCCGTCAGCCCCTTCCATCTGAACGTGTACACGGCCGTGAAGCTGAGGCGCGGCGAATAGGCAATGAGGTCGTTATAATCGCTGCCTCCCGGGTTGGTGCGGTTGCGGTCGTCCTGCCACGTGGCCGACAGCATGAGGCTGTGCCTGCGCAAGGTTGCCGTGGCCTGCGCGTTGATACCGAGGCAGCGTGTTGAGCCATAGTTGAGCATGGTCCACTGTAATGTGCCGCGCCCGGGCAGGCAGACGATGCGGTCGGTAATGGTATTGTAGTAGGCATCGGCCTGCAACGACAGCCACGAGGCGGTGTAGGAGGCACCCCAATCAAGCTGCCGGGTGTATTCGGGACGCAGGTTCCGGTTGCCTACAAGCACATAATACAGGTCGTTCAGCGTTGGTGCGCGGAACACACTTTTGTAGAAAGCCCTCAGCGTCAGGCTGCCCAAGCTGTACGATGCCAGCGCATCCCACGTTACACGGTTCAGCGGTTTCGACGCCCCTTTGCGGTGGTCGGCTACGTGTGTAAACAGCATCGTGGCGTTTAAACTGAGGTTTTGCACGCGCCAGAAGGCGGAAAGCGACGACTTGCTGTCCATACGGTACACGTAATGAAACTGTTTCATGTCGCTCATGAGGTCGCTCCAGCGCAGGTCGGTCGACGCCGAGGCCGACACATTGCGCCATGCCCACGACGCGGCCACGGCCGAGTAGGCATCCTGTTGATGGTAGCGTGTGTTGGCGTGTACGCTGATATTCCAGGGATAATCTGACCGGTAGTGCAGGTGGTCGTTGGCATATTTCAGAATGGCCCTGATGCCGAATGCGCCGAATTGCTGCCTGTACGAGAGCTGTGTAAAGAAGTTCCGGTCCCACTCGCGGCCCACGTCGCTATACCTGTCCGTCAGCCTGCGCACCACACCGCCGGGCAGTCCGCGCTGCGACATATAATAATAGGTGTGCACCGACAGCGGCCCCGCGAAGGCCGCACCCTCAATACGGAACTGGTCTATGTCGCCGTTGCGCCGCACGCCCGTCGTAACCCCATCTAAATCATTGAGAAAACCACGAACAATATATTTTACCATACTTGGACGGATAAGCTTGCCATTAGCAATATAGCGAACATAATCTTCATACTGGGTATGGTAGCGGAAGGGATAGTTGCCGTCGCTGTGGGTGTACTGTGCGTCGATAAAGCCGAGCCTTTTAAAGCTCCACGTGGCCGCAACACGATGTGTATTGAACGAGCCTGCGCCGTACGCGGCCGTAAACGACGAGCTGTCGGGACGGTGAGTATACAGGTAAACGGTTGATGCCGAGGCGTATTCGCCGGCCATCATCAGCAGTTCGGTTTTGTTGGCATTGAACAGAGATACCGACTCGAGCGTGGAAAGCGAATACTTTCCCAGGTCAACCGTGCCGTTTTGTGCATTGGTAACGCGCACGCCGTCAATGTAAACGCCCACATGCTGCGAGCCCATCGACCGCACGTTAACGGTTTTTTGTCCGCCCAGGCCGCCGTAATCCTTAATCTGCACGCCCGCCATGTATTTCAGTGCATCGGCTATACAGCCTGAGGCTATGCCCTCGAGCTGTGCCCGTAACATTGTCTGGTGGGGCGTCTGGTTGCGCTGTGCCGTGGCCACCACCTCGTGCAGGCGGTACGTGCTGTCGGTAATGTGGCGCACAGTATCGCATACGGCAGCCATGGCCACAACGCCATGCAGCACCGCGACCAGCATAATAATAAAACAAAGGGCATGCCGTTTGCCTGTCATCATGATGCCTTTTGATATTGAAGATGACGTCCGTAATCCCGCAGACGCATGTAATGGTTTGATGGCAGGTCTTCTGACTTGTTCTGAAAAGGGCGGTCCGGTCTTCCCAATACGTAAAAACCGCGGTGGCTTTACGTTCAGTGACCATAAACGAATCGTCCTGAAAAAGAACTCACAGCTACGGGTATAGTTGCCGGTTTGCACGGCATTCCCATCTTAGCCCGCCGGGATTTAAAGCCCTTAGGGAACCATTTTGCGTCGCAAAGTTACGAAATAATCTGCCCATTAGCCCGTAATTACGTTATTTTATATATCTTTGCAGCTGCAAATGGTATGCTTATTACTCAATCTTTGTATCTCAATCATTAAACATTATGAGAGTTTCTCGTATTTTTCTATTGCTATTTTTGTGTGGTTTTTCGTTGTTGGCTCACGCCCAATCCATTGTGTGCCACGTTACAGGACGTGTTGAAGACCCCCGCGAAAAGGAAGTAATGCTTTTCGAAACTTTCAGCGACATCCGCAATGGGCATTATAAAAAGGTGCCCGTAAAGCAGGGAAAATTTGCCTGCGACATCCGTACCGACCTGCTCAAAGGCTATTATGTAGTGCTGACAAGCGAGCATGAGCGCGGCTCTATGCGTGTGGCTGACTTCATTGTAGAGCCTGCCAACGTGCACATTACCATACCGAGGGCTACCGACGAGGGCGACGACGTTATCCGCATATCCTCACGAGGCCCCGAAAACACGATGGCCATGCGCTACATTGCTTTCCGCGACTCGCTTTTCAAAGCCTATGAACCTCGGCTCCGGAGCCTTGAAACAACGCCGCCCGCCGCTGCCGACACGTCGCGCGAAGAACGTCAGGAGGCCCTCAGCGTGAAGCAGAAATACGAGCAGATCAATGACGAGATGGGCCTTGAAAAGGCTGAATGGATAGCCTCGCACGTGTGTTTTTACAGCCTTTCGCGCATTATGCACGACCTTTCAGCCTTTGCACCTCCGCGAACAAGAGAGCGACTGACAGAGATTTATTACGAAAAGTTCGCCCGTTTCATGCCCTCTCATCCCTACCACAAGTCGATTCTTCACGTAGCTGCCGCCCTTCAGCTGAAGCCCGGACGCAAGTATATCGACTATCTTGTGCCCGATGAGCGCGGCCGCGACGTCATGTTGTCGTCGCTTTATCAGGGTAAGCTCATCTACATTAACCTGTGGGCATCGTGGTGCGGCTCCTGCAGGAGGCATGCAAAATCGCTCATTCCCCTTTACAATAAATATAAAGACCGCGGCTTCCAAATCATATCCTTTGCCCGCGAATCGCGTAAGGGCGCAATGGAAGAGGCCGAAGAGCGCGACGGATACCCCTGGAAAAGTCAGGTAGAACTGAACGACCGTCACCAGATTTGGCTGCGCAACGGCCTCGGTAACGCCGGCGGAGGGGGTTATCTCATTGATAATAACGGCACCATCCTTGCCGTTTATCCCAGTGCCGGGGAGCTGGAGGCGATACTAAAGCGGCGGTTATAGGGTTTGACAAGCCCATTGTTTGGTGGGTACAAGCCCCCTGAGCTGGTGGTACAAGCCCCCTAAGTTAGGGGGTTGGGGGTCTGAACAATGGCTCACACCCCAAAAACATCAATACTTTAGCAACATAAACACCACCCCTCCACATTTTATTTCCCCATGAAAACCAGGCTTCCCTGCATGCAAAAGAGAAATCATTGCATACAAAGAAGCCAGTTAAGTTTATATGTTGCAAGGGTGGTTCAGACCCCCTGCCCCCTAACTCAGGGGGTGTGCACCCCTAACTCAGGGGGCTTGTACCACCGTAACAGGGGGCACGAGCGACCGTAACAGGGGGTGCGAGCAGACGTAACAAGGCGTGCGAACTACCTAATGAACAGCAGTTCGCGATATTTCGGCAGCGTCCAGAGCTCGTCGGCTACTATCAATTCCAGCTTGTCGATGTGATAACGAATGGGTTCAAGCCAAGTCTCTACGGTGTCGTGGTAGGCAACGGCTTTCGTACGGGGGTCCTCAATCTTGTTGGCAACCTTGCGCGCATTGACCATGTCTTCCACCCCTTTTTCAATAAAGGCCGTGTGATTCGCTATTTCACGTATAATCTTTACGTTGCGCTCCGACAGCTTCCGCCCCTCTTCCTGTCCGAAAATAGCCATCAGTCGTTCCACATTCCGGGAAAGACGGCTCTGGTAATCGGTCGCAACCGGTATGATATGATTCATGGAAAGGTCGCCGAGCACGCGCGCTTCAATCTGAATTTTCTTTGTGTACGTATCCCATTTTACCTCATTTCGTGCTTCCAATTCGTTGCGCTGCATCACATTCTGCCCCTCGAACATGCGCACACTGGCCTCATCAAGGTAGCGGTCGAAGACGACAGGGGCCGACTTTTCCGTGTCCAGGCCGCGGCGTTCAGCCTCGGCAATCCACTCGTCGCTGTAGCCGTTGCCGTCGAAATGTATCGGGCGGCAGGTGCGAATATCCTCGCGAACCACGTCGAGAATGGCCGAAAGTCTGTCTTCGCCCACCGCCATCAGCTTGTCTACACGCTGTTTAAAGTGGGTGAGAGCTTCGGCAACGGCCGTGTTCAACACAATCTGCGCACTGGCACAGTTGGCTGAAGAGCCTACCGCGCGGAACTCAAAGCGGTTGCCCGTAAACGCAAAGGG
>CALIIG010000083.1 GCA_938018155.1 uncultured Prevotella sp. | reverse complement strand
GTCCACAACGCTGCAAATGGCGCAACATCATGATGCCACAGAGGTGACCGATATGGAGTGAATCGGCCGTAGGGTCGGTGCCGAGATAGGCCGATGTGAGGTTCTTTTGTAGATATTCTTCGGTACCCGGCATCATTTGGGCAAGCATGCCACGCCATTTTAATTCTTCAACAAAGTTCTTCATATTGGGTGAATATTTTTAAATGTTCGTGTAATTTCCGTGTGATGTATGATGGTTGGCAGCGTTGCTGCGCCTGAATCAGAATATTATGGTGCTGCCTTTCTTTAAATACCGGCACGCCATTTGGGAAAATGGAAGTGGCGTGGAACGGGGTCTGCTCCGCTCCCTCCCCAGGGGTTACAACGCAAAATGCGCCATGCGGCGAGCAGAAAACCTTTTATTGGTCCGTGAATAATGACGGCCTGCCGGGCATATTCGGAGCAGGTGGGGATAAAACGGCACGATGAAGGGGTGAAAGGACTGATGGCTTTCTGATAAAAAACAATTGGAAGTATCAGAACCCAGGCCGCTGCACGACGGATAAGAGAGAAGTAATACCGAAGGTTTTTCATTGACTTTGACTTGCGTCTGTCTTTTCCTTAATACGCGTCATCAGGTTTACGACGCGTTCTTCAACAAGCGACGAGGGATAAAGTTTGTCATCGAGCCATATAAAAGCCATGATAACGGGCTGGCCTTCAAGTATTGATTTATGCCGGCGATAAGCCTCACGAACCTGACGTTTAACCCTGTTGCGCTTAACGGCACGCTTAAAACACCGTTTCGGTACGCTGACAAGCATTTGCGCCACAGGCGTAACGTCGTTGTCTTGCGGGGATAATGACAGAGGAATATAAACCACCCTGAGCGGGAAAGCCGACATGGAGCGGCTCTGTCCACCACCGAAAAGCCTTTCAATAAGTTTACGACTGTGCAGGCGTTCGGCTTTACGAAGGGTGTGTTTACCGTTATTCATATCAACCTATACTTTCGATTTCTTCAGGAAATCAGAAAGTGCAGCAACCATAGAAGGGTATTCTTTTGTGCCGGCCATGAAGTCGAGACGAAGCCCTGCTTCCTCAACGGCCTTGGCTGTAGCAGGTCCGAAGCATGCGATTTTCATGTCGCCTTGCTTAAAATTGGGGAAAGCCTTGTTGAGATATTGTACACCGGTGGGCGTCGAAAAGATAAGCATGTCGTAGTCGAAATGCTTAATTTCGTCTTCGGTAAACTCGTTATCCAATGTACGATACATCACACACTCGGTATGATGCAGCTTTTTTGCATCGAGCTTATCCTTTATTTCGCTGGTGTGTACGCTGCTTTGGGGAACAAGATACTTTTCTGCTTTATGCTTCAGCATGACGGGAATGAGGTCGTCAATGCGGCCGGTGTTACCGAAAAACACCTTGCGTTTACGATACTGTACGTACTTTTGGATGTATAATGAAATGGTTTCGGTAACACAAAAATACTTCATATCCTCGGGGATGGTGAGGCGAAGTTCTTTGGCTAATTTAAAAAAATAATCAATTGCATGGCGTGATGTGAAAACAACGGCCGTGTGGGACAGAATGCTTACTTTCTGCTGCCGGAACTCTTTTGCGGTTAATACTTCCACTTTAAAGAAAGGGCGAAATACGAATTGCACTCCAAATTCTTTTTCAATATCAAAGTAAGGTGATTTCTCGTTGGCAGGTTTTGGTTGTGAAATCAATATTTTCTTTATCATGCCGTGTCCTAAAAAATTTGTTTTAAATACGTATCCATCGTAACCATACAGCCCCATAATATGCCGAGGGGCATTAATTCCAGTGCGCAAAAGTACAAAAAACTCTGCAAAATCAGGCTGTTATGCTTGAAAAAGATGAGATAAGCCTTATAAAATGCCAATAATTTTACAATCACAATAACGGCTAATGCATATATAACGGCATGCTGTATGGATAAGCCAAAGTATGAAAGGAGCATGACATCAGGAAATAGAAGTATTCCTTCGACCGAGGAAAGGAACAATAAGGCTTTCGTCCATTGTTCGTTTTTTTTCTTATCAAAGAACACCCAGTTGACGATGGCGTAAAGCAAATATTTCAGTACGAAGTAGGCTGCAATGCCAATTGTGAAGATGGAAAGCGTCTGATAGTGGGCAAACGAGAACGCTTCGCTGTTGGCTGCACGTGAATAATAAAAGAAAATAATAGCCGAAAGCAGACAGGTTTGCAGCATCAGGAAGAGTTGAAAACGCAGTTCTTCGCCTGTTTCGGTGATGACGGTTGTACCCTCGCGTTGCGAATAGAAGAAGTTTTTAAGCTGTCGTTGCAGGAAGTTTCCCGACTTGGAGATGGCCACCGTGGCAATAATGAAGCATACTAACAGTATGGAAGTAATGAGGTTGTCGCCCGCAATGGAGTAGGGTATCGGGTCGCCGGCCACGCCATGACGGTATGCAACGCACTCGGGACGGTAGGTAGAGTCGGGCTGTACCATCGAGGGGCTGTAATACATAGCCTTGCGAAGCGAGAACATTCCGATGCCGTCGGCCCGTGTTGTGGGCGTTCGCATCGGGTTCTGACGCTTATTCCAGTCAATCTTCTGGAAGTTATAGCTGGCCCTGACAGCCGAGTCTTGCTGCCAGGGTGTGGCGGTATCGGGAAGCCCGTCAATAATTTCGGCAGGCGATTGACAGCCTTTTTTATGAACGGTGACAGCACGTTGTGCTGTCGCCTCCACAGTAGAGTTTGCGGAATCGTGTTGCTCTGTCATTCTGTTATGAAGGTTCAGAGACCGAAAGCCTTGCGTATACGCTCAACCTGATCAAGCTTTTCCCAGGTAAACAGCTCCACTTTAACAGTCTTTGTTTCATGATAAAGGCTCGTGAAACTTTTCTCAATCACCTCATTTTTGCGTCCCATGTGCCCGTAAGAAGCCGTTTCAAGGTACATAGGCTGCCTTAATTTGAGCGACTTTTCAATTTGATTGGGGCGGAGATCAAACAATTGTGTGATGATTTTTGCGATTTCACTGTCGGTCATTTTGACATGGCTTCGGCCGTAAGTATTCACATAAACACTTACGGGTTCGGCCACACCTATGGCGTATGCCAGCTGAACGAGCATCTCATCAGCCACTCCTGCCGCTACCATATTTTTGGCAATGTAACGCGCTGCGTACGCAGCCGAGCGGTCAACCTTTGATGGATCCTTGCCCGAAAAGGCACCACCGCCATGCGCTCCTTTCCCACCGTAGGTGTCAACTATAAGTTTTCGTCCCGTAAGACCGGTGTCACCGTGAGGTCCTCCAATCACAAACTTACCGGTTGGATTGACATAATACTTAATATCGTTGCCGAAAAGAGCCAGCACTTTTTCGCCTGACTGCGCCTTTACACGGGGAATAAGGATGTTGAGTACATCGTCATGGATGCGGTCTAACATGGCTTTGTCGGCAGCATCGCGCGCTTCCTGCGAATTGTTTTCAGGTTTAATGAAGTCGTCGTGCTGTGTAGAGACAACTATTGTATCTATGCGTTCGGGTATCCCTGCATCGCTATACTGCACCGTTACCTGGCTTTTTGCATCAGGACGCAGATAAGTCATTAGTCGTCCTTCTTTGCGAATGTCGGTGAGAGTACGCATGATAAGGTGGGCCAAATCGAGCGAAACGGGCATAAAATTCTCTGTTTCGTTGCAGGCATAACCGAACATCATGCCCTGGTCGCCGGCACCCTGATCGGCCTCTTCAGCCCTGCTTACGCCGCGGTTAATGTCATCACTCTGCTCGTGTATGGCTGAAAGTATGCCGCAACTCGCCCCATCGAACTGATATTCGGCCTTGGTATAGCCGATGTTATTGATGGTTTTGCGGGCAATTGTCTGCAAATCGACATACTGTGATGAACGTACTTCGCCCATGATAATAACCTGCCCGGTTGTAACAAAGCTCTCAATGGCGCAGTGTGCCTTGCTGTCATACGCAAGAAACTGGTCGAGAAGGGCGTCCGAAATTTGGTCAGCGACCTTGTCAGGATGGCCTTCTGATACTGATTCTGAAGAAAAAAGGTAACTCATTTTTCCAATAATTTTAAGTGGAAAAACGCCAAATAACCGTAAAATCTGAGGGTGATTTCGCAGTTTTAGCATTTTTTAGTGTGGTTGCAAGCAGCCAAATTCTTCCACAATGTTATAAATACGTTTTAATATCGGTGTGCAAAGTTAGTACCTTTTTTTGTTATATACAAACGCGTTACTTGTTTTTTGGTATGTCCGAATCGTGTGAATCGGATGAAAATAACTTCGTATTTTTATAACTAAAACGAAATATCTCTGTCCCTTTCCCAGTGTGGAAATAGGGAAAGTTGTTTGTAATGAAGTCAGTAAAGGAGTTAAGACGGCATCTTATTGCAGAATAAACATACAAAAAGCATGATATAATATTTGTTGCTCCATGTTATATTTACTACCTTTGCAAAAAGAGAATGCATAGCAAAGAGGTAGAGAATATTTCTTTTTTACAAAAGTATGCCTGTCTCGAACAACCTGAAAATGTACGATATTTGCAGCATAGGGCATATTACCCGCGATAAAATTATTACGCCACAACACACTGTTTACATGGCCGGTGGCACGTCTTTCTATATGTCATACGGCATTAGTCAGTTGCCTGAACGTGTTAAATACCAGCTGGTAACAAAGGTAGGCGAAGGCCTGAAGCCCGAAGTTGAAAAAATAAGGCAGCGTGGAATTGACGTGATTTGCTATTCAAGCTTCCACACTGTTTACTTTGAGAACAGGTATGGAGCCAATAGTGACAACCGCACACAGCGTGTTTTAGCTAAAGCTGATGCTTTTACTGTTGAAGAAATGAAACCTTTAGAGGCTCGCATTTTTCACTTAGGGAGCTTGCTTAATGATGATTTTTCGCCCGAAGTAGTGGAGTTTCTTTCCGGGAAAGGGCTTGTTTCCATTGATGTACAAGGCTATCTTCGTGAGGTTCGCGGCGAAGAAGTGCACGCCATTTCGTGGAAAGACAAGGAAAAAATCTTAAGGCACACCAACATGTTAAAGTTGAACGAGTACGAAATGAAGGTGATAACTGACTCGGATAACCCCCGCACGGTAGCCGAAAAACTTACTGCAATGGGCGTGAGAGAGGTGATAATTACCTTAGGAAGCTATGGTGCCATCATCTATGCTGACCGTAAATTCTATGAAATTCCGGCCTACAAGCCACGCAAAATTGTCGATGCTACGGGGTGTGGAGACACTTTTTCAACGGGCTATCTTTACTGTCGCACACAGGGTATGGGTTATGAGGAGTCGGGAAAATTTGCTGCAGCCATGTGCACACTGAAGTTAGAGCACAGTGGTCCTTTTGATAAGTGTATAGAAGATATTGAGAATGTAATTGCCTCTAAAAGGTAATTACATACCGTTTATATTATTTAAGGTGATTGAGTTCGGCGGCAAGTTCATCTTTTGATATTGTCTTTAACCCGTTATCCAAGGTTAAAATATGATCAGTATAGCGCAAAACGATGTCAAGATCGTGTGTAGAAAGCAGTACAATCTTTCCTTCTTCATGGGCCATTTTGGCCAATAGTTTCATCATGTGCACCTTACTTGGATAATCAAGAAAGGCTGTAGGTTCGTCCAAAAGCACAACAGGGGTTTGCTGTGCTTGTGCTTTGGCAATCGTAACCTTTTGTCGTTCGCCATCGCTTAGCGTGGAAATATCACGACCTGCAAGGCTGCTGATACCCGTTATACGCAATGCTTCTGCAACCACAAGGCGGTCAGCGTCCGACAGTCGCCCCCAAAAGCCCGTGTAAGGCATACGTCCCATGCCTACCATTTCGGCGGCGGTGACATGGCTTACATCTGTTTTTTCGGTAAGAACTACACTTACAAGGCGCGATAAATGCGCTCTTGAGAGGGTATCCAAGCGATAGGATTGGTCACCGATAACCATATTTACCTCTCCCTCTAACGCAGGCTGGAACCCGGCAAGTGTGCGTAAAAACGTACTTTTTCCCAAGCCGTTACGGCCTGTTAAGCACGTAAGGCATCCACCATCGAGACGAGCTGACAGGTCTTCGGCTACCTTTCGGTGACGATACCCTATTGTTAAATGCTTGATTTCTATACGGTTCACCGTGCAAAGATAGCAATTTTTAAGGTGAACCGCCGATGTATATGTTCGCTTTTATTTATCTTTGCACGTAAAGATGAGTGAAGTTTCGTCCATACGATTTCTGCAAAAACAACGCCAGTTACTGAATACAGAGTACCTGGCTGAGAAAGAATTGTTTCGCAGACAAACCGAGGCAATAGGCATAGGGCGTAAGATAAAACGAGGCGATGCGTGGTATCCGTTACGCGTTGGCAAGGGGTTTTATAACTCATTGAATCAGTTTGCCATCGAAGTTTTTCGCACAACCGATCAAGATACCGAGCATAACTTTGAATTTGGAAAGCCAGTTATGTTCTTTACACTTATGCAGAAAGGCCGCCAAAAGGTAGAAAATGTACAGCCACACCAAAATAAAGGTGATGGAAAGGACGTATCAATACAAGGAAATAGCAGTGTAGATGGCGAAGTACAGTACCTGAAATTCACGGGTACAGTGTCGTATGTTGACGGCGACCGCATGGTTGTTATTATCCCTGAAGGACATGCTATCGACATCCAAAGTCTGCAAACGCCTGTCGGTATACAGCTATCGTTTGATGAAACCTCCTATCAAACAATGTTCGACGCACTGGCAAGGGTGATTAATGCCAAAAATAACAGGATAGCTTATTTACGTGATTTGTTTTTCTCGACATCACCGGGTGAACATTTTAATTTCGAATCGATTCGTTTTCCGTGGCTTAACGTCTCACAGGAAAAAGCTGTAAACGAGATTCTTCGCGCCAAAGACGTAGCCATTGTACACGGCCCACCGGGAACGGGAAAGACAACAACACTCGTCGAAGCCATCAATGAGACGCTGATGCGTGAGAGTCAAGTGCTGGTGTGTGCGCAAAGTAACATGGCCGTTGACTGGATAAGCGAGAAACTTATAGACCGTGGAGTAAGCGTCTTACGCATTGGTAACCCTACGCGGGTAAACGATAAAATGCTCGGTTTTACGTATGAAAGACGCTTCGAAGCCCATGCCGACTATCCACAGCTATGGGCTATCCGCAAGGCCATTCGCGAACTTCGGCATCAACATAAAGGACGTGACGAACGCTTTCATCAAAAGTTAGAGCGGCTGAAATCGAGGGCCGCAGAGATAGAGATTCGTATCAATGCCGAACTTTTCAGTGAGGCACGCGTTATCGCATCAACCTTGGTAGGATCGGCTAACCGCCTTTTGGAGGGACAACGATTTGATACTGTATTCATTGATGAGGCGGCACAGGCTCTCGAAGCAGCCTGTTGGATTCCCGTTCGCAGGGCTTCACGCGTTATCCTTGCGGGCGACCACTGCCAGCTTCCTCCTACGGTGAAGAGCATTGCTGCCCTGAAAGGCGGGCTTGGTAAAACGCTGATGGAACGCCTTGCTGAAATAAAGCCTTCGTGTGTAACGCTGTTACAGGTGCAATATAGGATGAATGAGCAGATTATGCGCTTCAGTTCCAACTACTTTTATGGAGGTAAAGTATTAACGGCACCGCAAATCAAGTATCGCGGTATCTTAGATTACGACATCCCAATTGAATGGGATTCGCCACAAGATACAACCTTAACGGAATATCCCGGGCACACGGGCGAGACCTTTATAGGCGATACTTATGGGCGAATTAATAAAGGAGAGGCACAACTTACGCTCGAAAAGTTGCAACAATACTTTCGTAAAATAGGCAAACAACGCATATTAGACGAACACATTGACGTTGGCGTCATATCGCCTTATCGTGCTCAAGTGCAATACTTAAGGCAACTAATACGCAAACACGATTTCTTTAAGCCCTTCCATAAACTGATTAGTATAAACACCGTTGACGGTTTTCAGGGACAGGAACGTGACATTATTCTCATCTCGCTGGTGCGCGATAATGAACAAGGACAAATAGGATTTTTGCGCGATTTACGACGTATGAATGTTGCCATTACGCGCGCCAGAATGAAGCTTATCATCCTTGGCGATGCCTCTACACTGACAAAGCACCCCTTCTATAGGCAACTATACGAATATGTCCAGGAACTAAACGCCTAACTTTTAAAGAGAAAAATATATGGCAAACACCAATGATATGACGGTAGGTTCGCCTACAAGAGACATCCTGCGCTTCGCTATACCTCTTATATTAGGGTATATTCTACAGCAGATGTACCAGATAATTGATGCCGTTATCGTAGGACGGTGGATTGGTGTAGGTGCTTTAGCTGCTGTTGGAGCATCATCGAGCGTCATGTTTTTAATCATGGGGTTCTGCAATGGCTCGTGTGCAGGCTTCGCCATACCTGTTGCACAGGCCTTCGGTGCCAGAGATTTTGTGAAGATGCGGTGCTATGTAAGCAACGCCATCAGGCTGGGCGCGGTCTTCGCCGTAGTCATAACGCTGATGAGTTGTGCACTGTGCACGCGTATCTTACACCTTATTAATACCCCCGATGATATTCTGCAAGATGCGTGGATATTCCTTTTTCTGCAGTTCGTGGCCATACCGTTTACCATGGCTTACAACCTTTTGGCCGGATTTATACGTGCTTTGGGCAACTCGAAACAACCTTTTTATTTTCTTATTTTTTCAGCAATTATCAATATTCTGCTCGATATTCTCCTTATTCTTGTGTTGGGAATGGGCGTTGAAGGTGCCGGTATAGCTACACTTTTGTCACAGGCTTTTTCGTCGGTATTATGCTTTTGGTATATCCGCAAGCACATGACTATTCTTATTCCGCAGGGCGAAGAACGCCACTTTAACAATAAACGGATAGCCATTTTGCTCAATAACGGCGTGCCGATGGGCTTGCAATTCTCGATAACCGGTATTGGAATTATCATGCTTCAAAGTGCCAACAACGCACTTGGAACACTTTATGTGGCGGCCTTTACGGCGGCAATGCGCATCAAATACCTTTTTACGTGCGTGTTTGAAAACATAGGAGTAGCCATGGCTACATACTGCGGGCAGAACATTGGAGCAGGAAAGGCAGAGCGAATACAGCAGGGAATACGTTCGGCCGTGAAGATTATGCTGGCTTATTTCGTGCTGACCATTGCCGTTATCTATCCTTTTGCCGACGAAATGATGGCACTTTTTGTAAACTCGGGCGAGCAGGAGGTTATCAGAAATGCGGCTTATTTCATGCGTATTGCCAACTATTTTTATCCCGCTTTGGGCCTTTTGACCATATTCCGATATAGTATTCAGGGCCTCGGATACAGCATGTTGTCAATGCTTTCGGGTGTTATGGAGATGATTGCACGCTGTGGTGTCAGTATATGGCTTGTGCCGGCACTGCACTTTACCGGCGTTTGTCTGGGTGATCCTACAGCTTGGGTAGCAGCTGATTTGTTCTTAATTCCGGCCTATTTCTGGCTTAACAAAAAGATAAAGCGCGATAAAGCCCGTAAAATGGAAGTGAAAAGTTAGTGCAAAAAGGCTGAAAAGCCAACGCAGCTACATGATAACCGAAATCGCCGTACACCTTTATGATATAAGGGGTACAGCGATTTCCGTTTGTTTCTTTATCGAATTTTTATTTGAAATAGCGGCTAACGAAGCGTTTTACTATACGTTCATATTCAACCGGATGGTTGATATAGCTTTGAGCGTGCCCTGAATTGCGGAAAACAGCAAGCTCTTTCGGTGCCGGCTTTGCATTGAAAAGTGGATACACCATGCGCGTAGGCACATAGTCGTCCTTGTCTCCATGGATAAAAAGCATGGGCTTATGGCACTTCCTTACCTGCTCAAGGGGCGAGCCCTCACCAAAGCTCCAGCCAAGTTTTAGCTTGCAAAGGGCCGATGTTACATACATCAGAGGAATTTCGGGCAGGCCGAATTGCACCTTCATTTGAGTGGCAAACTCATCCCATGCCGACGTATAGCCGCAGTCTTCCACAAAGCATTTGACAGCCGGGATGTTTGTTTCGCCCGACACGCACATCGTAGTTGCCGCACCCATAGATGTTCCATGTACCACAATTTTCGATTGTCTGGCAGAGTCGCACCATAGCGAATCGGCAATGTTTATCCACTGAAGCACGTCCAATCTGTCAAGCCAGCCCATCTGCTGGGCCTTACCGTCGCTCTTGCCACAAGCGTGAAGGTCGGGCAAAAGCACATTAAAGCCCATGTCGTGGTTATATATTCGCGCAATGTTCAGGTAGTCAACGGCACAATCGGTATAGCCATGAACCACCACGGCTATGCGGTTAGAGCGATGCGGTGCCGCAATCATCAGCGCATGATGACGGTCACCATCCTGACCCATGATGAACGTATCGCGTATAGCTCCTGCCGATTGCAGCGAGTCAACCCAGGGTTTAACATGAGGATAACGGGTAAAAAGCCGTGTATATGCCTTTGTATAGTCGCGCCCCCGATTGTGTGAAGGTGAGAGCGAATAGCTTATCATATACACGCTTCCGCCCAATAGAACAATTACAAAAAAGCCTGTAACAAGCATTGTTACGGCCAAAAACTTATGCTTAATCATATATTTCAGTTTATTATCAGGCTTTTAACACCCACGTTGTGTGATTATATTCAAAGAACAAATAGCAATGAAGCCCGCATCATTCTTCATGATGTTTTGCATCAATCTTTTCTTTTATCTCATCGAGACTGATTTTTTTCCGTCCCACTACGCGGTCAAAGCCATGCCCGTATACGCCTATTACTGAGCTTTGTGCGACGAAAGCCTCGGGGTCAATTTCGTCAATGATGTCGAAAATAAGACTTGATTCGCTTTTCTTGGCGATGCAATAGATAATCTTTATATTCTTTTTCGAGTAGAAACCACTACCATTAAGAGTTGAACATCCCCTGTCAGCAATCTTGTTTATGGCCTGTCCAATCTCCTCATAACGGTCGGAAATGATAAAAAACTGTACGCTACGGTGCAGCGAATTTACCTCATAATCAACGCAATATG
>CALIIG010000082.1 GCA_938018155.1 uncultured Prevotella sp. | reverse complement strand
AACAATAAATAAGCATGCCTGTGCCGGGTTGCATATCAATTTGTTTCTATCGTGTAGCTTCGTCTACAAGGTAGGTAATGCTCATATAAGGTATGCCCGAATGATATTGTAAGCCAATTTCACAAGTGCGGCTATTGCTGTATCCAACAACGGCATGATGTTTCGTTATCTCTGATTTGAGGTGACGAAGAGCGTATTTATTCATCTCCGGACGGTTGAAACCCTTGTCGCCTGCAAAGCCACAGCAGCCTACTTCCTCGGGTACAATAACCTGGGTTGCGCATTTTTCGGCCAGACTTATCAGCTCATCGCCAAGCCCCATCTCACGCATTGAGCACGTGATATGCACGGCAACCGTACGGTTAACGGGGCGGAAGGTAAGATGTTGCTGTACGAATTTAATGATAAATTCGACAGGTTCATACAGTTTCATGCGCGTAATCAGCTTGCGCATGCGGTGTAAACAAGGGCTTTGATCGCAAAGAACGGGGTAACGTCCTTCTTCACTGGCCTTCCAAAGAGCCTCTTCAAGCTCGGCCGTTTTGCGGTCGGCTATATCCATCATGCCTTTACTCTCCCATATCTGACCACAGCAAAGCCGGTTCATCCTTTCGGGGAATATAACCTCGTAGCCCGCACGGTTCAGCACTTTACATATTTCCCGGCTTACGGTTTCTTTGACGGGAGCATCCTTTGACAGGCCCATCGTTTGGTTTAAACAGCTTGGAAAGTAAACCACCTTGAGCTTTTCGTCGTTGCTTGTGCGTGCAGCATCAACGACGGCATTACGTCCTGCCAGCTGCTTTTTGTCAATATGGTTGGGCTTGGGCATTGCAGGCGTCCATAAAGGAAACCCGGCTTTGTGTGCCGTATCGCAAATGGTGCTCATGGCTTTCGTGCCAACAACGGTGTGAGCAAGGTTGGCAGCCGTAAGCAATCCTTTGACAGCAGTTTCACATTCAGGCATATGGTTGGCCCCTGCATTGCCAATAGCGTATTTTAATTTACTTTGATTCGAGTTGATTTGACGTAGTAAATGTGTCAGGTCAGCGGTGTTAATGTGCATGGGACACGACGTAGCACACAAGCCGTCAGCCGCACAAGTTTGCTCGCCATAATAACTATACAGTTGCTCTAAGCGTTTGGCACGTGCCTGATCCCCGGCTTTCTCGCTATGCTTAAGGTAACGAATTTCGCGCTGTGTGGCAATACGCGTGCGCGAAGAAAGTGTTAATCCGCACGAAAGACAGTTGCGTTCGCAGAACCCGCACTCAATACACTTGTTGGTTTGCTGCACACCGTCAATTGTCTCTTGTGTGGTTGACCGTGGCGATTGCATCTTCCCGGCGTATACTTTGCCATCAGGCAGCTGGGAAAAATCGAAATCGAACTCGGGTAAATGTTTCAGATTTTCGATGAAACAATTGGGGTCGTCGTTGAAGATAACGCCGGGATTCAATAAACCTTCAGGGTCAAAAATCTCCTTTAATCGGCGCATTGCATCAAAGGCATCGTCGCCCCATTCATACCTTACAAACGGTGCCATGTTGCGTCCGGTGCCATGTTCGGCCTTCAAAGAACCGTCATAGCTCTTGACGAGTTTAATAATTTCGTGCATCATATCAGAGTATCGTGCCACCTCTTCAGGCTCTTTGAAACTCTGATTCAATATAAAATGATAGTTTCCCTCAAAGGCATGCCCGTAAATACACCCCTCATTGTAGCCATGATTGTGTATAATTTGCTGCATCTTTACGGTGGCTTCGGGCAAGTCTTCTACCGGGAAGGCAACGTCTTCTATCAGGCAACTGGTGCCTGTGGGGCGCATTCCGCCAACCGTTGGGAAAATACCGGCACGCATTGTCCAGTATTTTCCATACACTTCGGGGTCGTCGGTGAACGAAAAGGGCTGGTAAAGGCTGAAAGGTTTCAGCGTATCTGTGATGGTGCTGACGTTGTGAGCAAGCTCCTCTTGCGTCATGGCCTTGGTCTCTGTAAGTATGGCAGTGAGGTTGTGATAATCGCCGGGGGCAACTCCTTTAATCCGTCCCGCATCAACATCCTTCTTGTATTGCAGGAAAACAGGGTCGTTAACCGATGCCAACGACAGGTAATCGAGCATCTCTGCACTCTTTACCATCAAATCTTCTGCACTCATTTCGAGGTTCTGTGCCGGTGCCTTCAGCTGCTTTAATGCCACTACGGCATGGCAGCTTTCAACCATAGTATGGAAATAAACCATCGCCGACGCGCGGAAAGGATACTCATGAAGCGTCTTCATGGTGACCTCGGCAAGAAAGGCTAACGTGCCTTCCGAGCCTACAATTGAGTGGGCAATGATGTCGAAAGGGTCGTCATAGGCTATCAATGGCCTAAGATTCAGTCCCGTTACATTTTTGATACTGTATTTCTTTTTGATGCGGCCGGCCAGTGTTTTGTTGCTTCTTACATCGTCGCGCAATTGTTCAATTTTACGAATAAAATCGGGATGGGTCAGGCGAAACTGTTTTTTGCTTTCCTCATTGCCCGTATCGAGCAGGGTGCCGTCGGCCAGAATGATACGCGCCGAGCACAGCATGCGGTCGGAATTGGCATGCACTCCACAGTTCATTCCTGAAGCATTGTTGCATACAATGCCGCCAATCATGGCACTGTTTACCGATGCAGGGTCGGGGGGAAGCACGCGACCGAAAGGCTTTAGAATGCTGTTTACCCGACCTCCCGGCAGGCCGGGTTGCATGGTAATGGTATTATGGTCGGCACTTACCTGATATTTCTCCCAGCTCTTGCCTGCTACGATAAGAACCGAGTCGCTCAGGCTTTGCCCGGATAATGATGTACCGGCTGCACGAAATGTAAAGGGGATATGATGATTATAGCAAGTTTTTACGATTTGTGAAATCTCTTTCTCATTGTCTGAACGTATGACAACACGTGGCGTTAAGCGGTAAAAACTGGCATCGGTACCCCACGCAAGCGTGCGCAATTCATCGGTATATATTCGTTCAGAGGGAAGAAACAACCTCAGATCTTGTAAAAGTTGTTCGTAATTTTTAGAATCAATCATAATGCTTTTCGCTTCAAAACATTCCAAAATTACACAAAATGGCCAAAACGTGCAAGAACAAAGGCTAACTTTTTATATAGTTTTTTACTTGATTTCTAATTGTTAACTGCCATATTTTCAAACGCAGACATTTTTCATTTCAAACAGGATACGGTTGCCTTTTTTGTGCAACAAATTATGCACAAAATCAGAAAGAGAACTATTACAGGGCATAAAAAAATCCTCTCCAAAATGAAAAGTATTCTGGAGAGGAGCGTAAAGACGTTATCTTTATGTTCTGAATATGTTAGTTTTTGAACGAGTGGACGGGAGCAGGAATACGTCCTCCGCGGTCGACAAAGTGCTGACTCGAAAAACGGTTCACCGGCATGATGGGAGCTTTACCCAATAATCCGCCCCATTCTATGCTTTCACCAACTCCTTTTCCAATCACAGGGATAATGCGAACAGCCGTTGTTTTCTGGTTGATCATGCCGATAGCGGCCTCGTCTGCAATAAGTCCTGCTATCGTGGTTGCGGGCGTATCGCCCGGGATTGCAATCATATCGAGCCCCACAGAACATACACAAGTCATGGCCTCGAGCTTTTCAAGGGTCAGTGCTCCTGCGCTAACGGCATCGATCATACCCTGATCTTCGCTTACGGGTATGAAGGCACCCGACAGCCCGCCCACGTATGAACTGGCCATGATACCGCCTTTTTTCACCTGGTCGTTGAGCAAAGCTAAGGCTGCTGTCGTGCCCGGGGCTCCGGGTTGCTCTACACCACAGCACTTCAATATGTCGGCAACCGAGTCGCCTACGGCAGGAGTGGGGGCCAGAGAAAGGTCAATTATACCGAAAGGAACGCCCAGACGCCTGCTGGCTTCTCGTGCAACGAACTGTCCGACACGCGTAATTTTGAATGCCGTTTTTTTGATGGTCTCGCATAAAACTTCAAAACTGGCCTCTTTGTTATTGCCTTTTTCGCTATCTCGTACATTGCGGTCCATTTCCTCCAGGGCGTATTTTACAACGCCAGGACCCGATACTCCTACATTAATTATGGTGTCGGCTTCGCTCACTCCATGGAAAGCACCTGCCATAAATGGGTTATCATCGGGTGCGTTACAGAAGACAACAAGCTTGGCCGGCCCTATACACGCTTTGTCACGAGTGGCTTCTGCTGTAGCTTTTATGATGTCCCCCATCAGTCTTACTGCATTCATGTTGATACCATTCTTAGTGGAACCAACGTTCACGCTCGAACAAACCAGGTCGGTAGAAGCCAATGCTTCAGGGATAGAACGTATTAAAAGCTCATCACTTGGCGTCATTCCCTTTGATACAAGAGCCGAAAAACCACCGAGGAAATTGACACCAACAGCTGCTGCTGCGCGGTTAAGGGTTTGGGCTATCTGTACGTAGTCATCAGTGGTATGGCAACACGAAGCACCTATAAGAGCGGCAGGAGTTACACTAATGCGTTTGTGAACGATGGGAATGCCTATTTCACGGCTTATCTCTTCGCCCGTAGTAACAAGGTCTTTTGCACATGTTGTTATCTTGTTATAAATTTTGTTGCAACAGGTTTTAAGGTTGGTGTCGGTACAATCAAGCAGGCTTATGCCCATCGTAATAGTGCGCACATCGAGGTTTTCCTGTTCAACCATGTGGTTGGTCTCCAATACTTCAGATGGTGTTATCATATACGGTGCATTTTATCAAAGATGTCTTCTAACTGGATTTTTGCCTGTACGCCCTTTTCGTTGCCTACAATTTGCAGCTCGTTACTTAGCGTATCGAAGTTTTTTGTGGCCTTGGTGAGGTCAACAATCATCATCATGTTAAAGAACTCATGAACAATTGTTTGACTAATATCGAGGATATTGATGCCGTTTTCTGCAAGATATGTACACACTTGGGCAATGATTCCTGAGGTGTCTTTGCCCACTACTGTAATAATTGCTCTTGTCATCGTTTAAGATTTATAGAATTATGTTTCATTATGTGCAAAGATACAATTATATTCTTAAATTGCTTTGGCCTTATTATAAAAATATTTTCACATGTCTTTACGGAGATAAAGCGTACTTCTGTATGATTTTAAAATATGATAGTTCGTATAGAATTATATAGTATTAAGCGTGTCAAGCCGAATATTCTCTTTCTTTTTGTTAAATTTGCAAGCATTAAAAATTAAAGTAAAAGAATAAGATGGAGCAAACTCAATCAAAATTATGGCGAACCGTTAAGTGGTATTTCAACGCATTACCCGATAAGGAAGACGAGGCCCAGACGATAGAACAGATTAGCAGTGGTGTAGTTTTCAATGGTGCAAACCTGTGGGTTCTTATCCTTGCTATTTTCATTGCGTCGTTAGGTTTGAACGTCAATTCAACGGCAGTTATTATAGGTGCCATGCTCATTTCACCATTAATGGGTCCTATTATCGGCATGGGACTGGCTATTGGTATTAGTGATTTAGACTTGTTAAAACGCTCAGCTAAGAACTATTTGGTAGCAACGGTTATCAGTGTGCTTACAGCAGCTATTTACTTTTCGCTGTCGCCTATTACCGAAGCGCGCTCAGAGCTTTTGGCTCGCACCTCTCCAACACTCTACGATGTGCTCATAGCCTTGTTTGGTGGCGCTGCAGGAATTCTGGCATTGGCCACAAAGGGTAAGGGAAATGTGTTGCCGGGTGTGGCTATTGCTACCGCACTGATGCCACCATTGTGTACAGCGGGTTACGGGTTGGCTGTAGGACAGGCCAGTTTCTTTTTTGGCGCCATCTATCTTTTCTTTATTAATACTGTGTTTATCGCGCTGGCAACCTATGTAGGTGTTAGAATGATGCACTTCCGAAGCTGTCAGTTTGTTGAGGCTGCAAGGTTAAAAAAGGTGCGTATGTACATCATGTTAATAACGGTTGCAACCTTATTACCAGCCACGTATATGACGGTACAGATTATTAAAGACAGCATACGTGACAACAATACTAACAGTTTTGTGAAGAACGAATTGTCGGTAAAGGGTACTCAAATACTCTCTCAGAGTCGTGATGATGCGAAACATGTCATTAAGATTGTTTCAATTGGGAAACTGATTTCTAAAGATGTGATAGCCCGTGCGCAAAAACAACTACCCATGTATAGCTTGGGAGGATATCGTTTGCACGTAATACAGGGTTACGAAAGCGATAGTCTTTTATTAACCGATACGAGCATGGGCGTATCTGCGCAGTCGGCTAACACCACTAAGAAACAGCTGATAGAACAGGTAGCTCAAATGCAAACACTTCAGAACGATTTAGCTAAATATACACGTTATGAGAAATTAAGCGGCCAAATTTCGGCAGAACTGAAGGCTATTAGCCCTCAAGTGCGCAGTATTATATTGGCTCCTGTACAAGAAACAAGTACAGATAGCGTTCATGCAAAGCGTTATGTCATTGCGGTTTTATCGTATAATGGTCGTATGTCGCAAGCTGAATATGTGCGCTTACAGCAATGGTTAAAAGCTCGTTCTGAGGCTGATAGCTTGCGTCTTTTAGTTCCATAATAAATCTGATTATAAAAGAATATTCCCGTTTTGACATTCAAAACGGGAATATTTTATTTAGCGTGCCTTCGACTCAATCCAGCTTCCGATGATCCAAAGTAGGTTATTCCATGCACGGGTGCTTACGGGTTCGGTGGGGAAGTCAAGCTTCAAGCCCACAGAAATATTGCTGCGTATCCATGTATTTCTTTTGTTTGATGTTTGGTTTACCAGCGGTCCGTCAATATAAGTAACGCTGTAACGGTTGTGCCCCCAAAGGCCAAAACGGAACTCATAGTCAATACACAGTGAAAGGGTACTTAATAAATGTATGTTGAAACCTATTTGCGGGCACAGACTTAGTCCCGGGCATTGTACGTCCCAGGCCATTTTAAACCGATGCCCTGGGTAAGCCTGTTCTGCCGTAAACACGCCATTGCCTGTGGTTTTGCCTAAGTTAAGGAAGTTGGTTTGTACAAATGTACCAATGTGTGGCTGCACAATCCATTTTAAAGGAAAGAAGTAATATTTTATCCCACCTTCGATACCAGCCATGTTGATGTGCTTAAAGCCGGTTCCATTGGCTGCATCAGTCATCATGCCGATGCTCTCAAGATAAAGCCCTCCTGTAAGTACAAACCGGTTGGAAAGATAGTAATCACCGGTAATATGGAACGAATTTCCTTCGTCATCGTTCAGGTAAAACGGTTGGTTGTCAGGCGAATAGTCATTAATAGTAATGCCTCCCACGCGTGCAGATATGGCCCAACGAATTGAATCTCTGTCATTCTGTGCCATGATAGAGGTTGAATACAAACTTAATAATAAGCTGATGATGAAGGAAAACGTTTTCATATTATAGGATTTTTTTTCTATCTGGATGATGCGATTGTATAGAAAAATACGAATGATTTGAAGTTAGTGTTAAGGCTCGAGGTATTGAACGTCGATGGACCAATGCCATTTATCAAAGTAGAGATTACCGCCATACCATTCAACTTCTCCTCTTTGAAAGTCAACAGTTTCGGAGCGTGGAAACTTTTTTGCAGGGTAAAGGTCGCGTGAAAAGTCGTTGTTTACGACCATTCGCCAGCTATCTATACCACCAAGAAAGAAATAGCGTATGGCCTCATCATTTGAAAAGTCCATGATTCCAAACGACTGATCTACCGGAACCCAGCCCGGACCTTCAAAATAAATTTCGCACCAGTCGTGCAGATTCTGCTCATGTGGATGCATCATGAAGCCGCTCTGAAAATGGCCTGGTATGCCTTTTGCACGACAAAGAGTAAGGAAAAGGAGAGTAACCTGGCCACAATCTCCATGCTTGTTATCAATAACGTATTCAGGGATATTGGGAATTGTACTATATTCGCGAGCTGAAGCCCATGGGAAATGGTCGTTGATATAGGTGAAAATGGCACGAGCCTGGAGTAACGGATTACTGATTCCGCGTGTGATACTGTCGGCAAGTTGTTGCAGACGTGGGGTAACAATAATATGTTGACGTCTGTTTTCTGTAAATTTACGGTAAGCGGCTGAATGCTTATTATATGGCTTTACATCGGCAGGCTTTAAATTAAACCATGCTCCGCGAGTAGTGAATTCGAACTCTTCACTGAAAATGGTGGGCTGTCCTTTTTGCGCTTTATGTTCCATGTAAATGGATGAGTGGTCGCACGACATGGGAGAGTGTGTAAATTTATCCTGGCTTGTACTGATTAATTTTACATTTGTCTGGCGTTTAACGTCTGTACGCGGGAAAGGCATCCAACAGCGGAGTAAGGTACTATCGGGCACAGCATCAGGATTTACCGTAATGGTATATCTTACGCGTATACGTTTCGGTTCGGCCAAATGGCTGGCTTCTGCATTCTTAATTATAGCCGGAATGTTTACAATATCATCGGTCATAGCACCGCTGTCACCCACTTTGCCAATGCCGGCCTTAATATTACGGCATGCCTTATCTATGCGGAAGAGATTAGGACCCGCACTATGGAAATAATGTTTCTTACCATTTATATAGTAAGTTTCAAGTGCATGGCTCTGTTCCCACGCTTCCATCAAACTGTCTGTAACGTCAGGAATATACCGTTTGATGTAGCTTTTTACCTCTTCGTGTGACTTATTAAAATCTATTGCTATACGGTTTTGTCGGTCCTTATGCCAGCTGTGTGGATGCTGAGCGTGTAAGGAAAGGGTAGGGAGGAAGGCAAAAAGAGAAGCAATGAGGAAAGAAAAGGCGATACTAAACTGGTTATTTTGGGGTGAAATAATGGGACTAAGAAAACTTTTTGCTGACTTATTTTGATTTTTCATAAAGGATGACGGGGTAAGTTTTACGATATTCCAATACAATATTCCTTCCTCTTACAAGGACATGAGAAAGGAACATTGCACAGAGAATACGGTTATTTTAGTGTAACTCCAATTCCCGGAGAATCGGGTAATGTTATTTTCCCCTTAACCACTTGCATGCCATTGAAGCGGTCGTTTGAGATGAGCAGGTTGCCGTCGAGGTCGGCAAAGTCGACCGCCGGTGCCAGTTGTGCTGCGGCTGATACGGCGCATGATGTTTCTGTCATGCAGCCTATCATGACCTTTAATCCCCTTGCACGTGCGTAATTAAGCATTTTCCATGCCTCGCGCATACCCGTACACTTCATTAATTTGATATTAATGCCCGAATAAGCTTTCTCTATTGATTTGATGTCCTTAAGACGCTGGATGGCCTCGTCGGCAAATATGGGCAGTGGTGAGCGTTCGGTAACCCATGCCGTTTCGTCAAGCATATTCTTGGGCATGGGTTGTTCGACCATGACGATACCCTTTTCCTTAAGCCAGAATATCATGTCAAGAGCCTTCTGTTTGTCAGTCCATCCCTGATTAACATCTACTGCAATAGGCAGGTCGGTTACAGAACGTATGGTCTCAATCATTTCCTTGTCGTTGTCGCGGCCTAATTTTACTTTCAGGATATTGAAACGATTGGCACACTCTTGCGTCTTTTGCTTTACCACGTCAGGCGTATCAATGCCGATAGTAAAAGTGGTAGAAGGGGCTTTTGATGAGGTAAGTCCCCATATCTTATACCAGGGAGCACCGAGGAGCTTGCCCACAAGATCGTGTAATGCAATGTCAATGGCAGCCTTTGCAGCACTATCATTGGGCGAAAGGCTATCTACATAACCAAGAATATCTTCTATACGGAAAGGATCGGTAAACTGTTCTACATTGACGTTACTAAGAAATTTTGTTACCGACTCAACTGTTTGCCCAAGATATTGAGGCATGGATGCCTCGCCGTACCCGGTTATACCCTCATAAGTTAACTCGACCTGGACGTCGGGTGTAGTAGTGCGTGAATATGTGGCAACGGTAAAAACGTGGCGTAACTTTAATTCGTAAGGAAAAAAGCGCAAGTGTAAACGTCCGTCATCTTTGCCCTTACGGTTTATATTGAATGATGGCATGGTAAATTTTTCGATGGCTTTTACACCTGTTGTTGTCAGGGCCGCTCCGGCGGCTGCCAATGTAGCTTTTTTAAGAAAATCGCGTCGGGATGACATGGTTGTTTCGTAATGGGGATTAATGAAAAGGGTAGGGGGCGTGAGATACGATCACATCGTCGTTGCCGCTACACCTTATATTATTTATAAAAAGGGTTGTTGTCGGTGGTCATCAGGTTGGGCTGTTTGTTGATAAAGGGCAGTACGCGCTGTGCCCAAAGCAGCCGCCCTAAGTTGTAGGCATCATAATCGGCATCGGTTGGCATGAAGCTGGCTTCGCGAACCCGCCCCAGTGAGTGGATAAACCGCCCGTTACCAATATAAAATCCAACGTGCGAGACATGTGCAGGCTTATCGTTTGTAGCCTGAGTACCGAAGAAAAGCAGATCACCCGACTGCAAATTGCTGTAGTCGGGAGCTATGTTTAAATGTGTTCCTTCGACGGCCATCTGTGAAGCATTGCGTGGTATGATGATATCGTGTTGAAGTAAAGTTGTACGAACAAAACCGCTACAATCGACACCTTTTGTACTTGTCCCGCCCCACATATAGGGAATACCTGTCAAGGTGCGGGCCGTATTCAGGATGTCTTGTGTACTGTTTTTCAGATTTTTGCGCCAATGTTTAAGTTCGTCAGCATTGGTACGCAATACATATCCCTGCCTGCCATCAGGTGTTTGAACATGAAAAAATCTCCCTTTGATGCCGAGTAATTTAAGGCGATTGGAAGCAACAATGTCACAAATAGTAGCCGACTGTATGTTGGGCTTTGAATAAACAAAGCCATAAATAGCTGTAACTATGATAAGAGGACTATTGTTCCATGCAGAGAGTTCACTACGATTCATTTCCGTTACCGATGAAGGATGAACCCATGCCTTGTATCCTTCAGGGGTTTCAATTTGCCACCAGTCTTGCTTTTGTACAATACGCAGAGGCATTCCCATAAGTCCTTGTGATTCCATTCCAGCATCATAGTCGCCTTCGTTACGAAGG
>CALIIG010000081.1 GCA_938018155.1 uncultured Prevotella sp. | reverse complement strand
AGTTTGTAAAAGAGGGGTATAGACATGTTTTGAGGGGGTATTTGGAAAAAAGGATTATAAAGGGGTATGTGGCTGTTGAAACTTGCCTTAGGATAGAGCTTTATTTGGATGTTAGCAAGGAATTTGAAATTGAGAGGTTAAAGAGGGATTTTAGGATTGAGAAGATGAAGGACTATAAAGGGGCTGAAGCCGTGAATTATTTGTTGCGGGTGATTTGTGGGCTGGATTCGATAATAAAGGGAGAGGATCAGATTCTTGTACAGCTTAAAAAAGCATATTTTGACGCTCTTGACAAAAATATTACGTCTTCATTTTTGAATATAATGTTTAATCAGGCGATAGAAACTGGGAAAAGATTTAGGGCGGAAAGCAAGATAAATGAAAAAAATATTTCACTTGATTCGATAGCTGTAAAATTTATAAGAACAAAATTTGAGAGCCTTGAAAATAAAAAAATATTTGTAATTGGAGTGGGAGATTTGAGCCAGTCAATTCTTGCACTTCTTCACAAAATGAACAATTGCCATTTGACAATGACAAATAGAAGTTTACGACGATCAATTGAATTGCAGAAAGTGTATCCAGACGTTCAGACAGCAGAATTTAACGAGAAATATAATGTTATAAAAAATATGGATATTGTAATAAGTGCCACTTCTGCACCACATTTGATTCTTGAAACAGCGAAAATTCAAAATATTTTGAATGATGGAAAAAAACGGTTTTTCCTTGATTTAGCCGTCCCTAGAGATATTGAGGCAAGTATAGGGGAGTTTGAAAATGCTTCGCTTTATCATTTGGAGGATATTTGGGATGAATATAATAAAAATGTGGAAAAACGGGATGAAATTGTAGAAAAATATTCTTACATTATTGAGGAGCAGTTAAAAAAAATAGCAGACGTATGGTTAAAAATATTCATACATCTGCTATTCGTTTTTCAAAATTAAGTTGTCACGTGTTCATCATTATCTTTGTACGCTTACTTCATATTTAGTACAGCTTAAAGTCTAAATGCAGGGTAATTTTCCTTGCAGGGGTAGAATCATCATGCAAGGTACCGTCCATGAAACCTTCAATGCCCGGCCAGTCATAGCCATAACGGGTGATGGTTACACCGGGTCGTTTTTCAAACTTTGCATCAGCAGTTACCTCGAAATAAGTCCTTTTTACGAACACCGGCGAATGATCTTTTGGATGATAAATATCCGTATGGCCCGTCTTTTTGTTCGTTACCTCAAGATAACACGTGTCGTCTGTTTGTATCTCTCCGCCGTTATTGGGCGAGTAAATCACACTAGTCTCTCTCTTAATATTGTGTATATAAAGGAAAAGCGTTACCACAGAATCGGGGTTATCAACAAGTTTTACCTCCCATGAAAAGTCCGAAACCTCTTTTTCGCCTAAAGGAACTATAAACCTCGTCGTTGACCTGTCGGAGAAATCTTTTGCATTAATACCGCTAAAAGAGACCACAGCGTCATTCACTTTGCCCTGAACGGAGGTCTCGTGATATACTATCGGTTCATTATCATCATCCTTTGAACACGATGATATTACAAACGTCACAAGACACATACAAACTATTAATTTACTAAATACTCTCATTTCCATATGATTTAAACTTATAAATAAATTATCACAACATGTAAAATATAAAAACTCTTTATAAGATTCCAAAATCTATAAAAACTATCTAATGCTTGTTGGTGCTATTACAACATCAACAGAACCTGTGTTAAGTGAATATAATTCATATCCTTTGGTACTGGCATACTTGTCAGAAACAATAACCGGATCTTTAAAATTTAAAGTTACATGGCCAAGTCCATCGTCCGTATCATGGTATGTAGATGTTATAGAATACGTCTTTTGACCTGTTATTTGTTTACTAAAACCAAGATTAAATTTCGTTTTATCTCCAATTCCTCCACTTAATCCCAAATCTGCTTTGTTCACATAACTTGCCGTGTAACTCTCTGTTTCAGTTACATCCTTACCATCATCCTTTTCAAAAATCTTAATATATGCATTTACAGGACTATTAGAAAGATCCCAAGTATTTGTAAGATAAATATTTTTAGATGACAAATCTATCCATCTTCCTCTAAGACGATCAACTGTTGTTGAATACCACCATCTACTATGTCTAAAGAATGTTTTATGTCTCTTTTTTACATGAAAGTTGCTAATATAAAACACATTGGAACCACTTTCAGAAATTATTTTCGTCTCTGCCACATTGCTATTCCCCATAAAAACTTCAAAGACAAATTCGAATGCACCATCAGTCCACAAACTCTTTGCGATTGCTGAATCAGAGGGAATTCCACAGTCATAAACACTACCATCTTCCAACCTTGGATCTTTCTTTACTTCTCCATCTATTATTTCATTGTAAGCAGAAGGCGATACTCTAAATTTATATAACTTTTCACGTACTGTGGGATCCAATTTCCCATTACCAGGGTTGTATGGTGACAAACCATAGTAGATATATTCCCTATCTATTAAATATTTATTATTCTTTGAAAGGTTATACGCTTCTATACATCTCTGATCTATCAAATCCCTTTTTAAATAAGGTTTATCATCAGGAGAAGGCTCTGTATTGTCAATATCATAAGAGTATGTATACGCCCGTGTATGGTCATCTTGAGTTCCATCAAAAGCTGGATCTGCAAAATCATACTGGTATTTAGCTACTCTCATATTTTCGCTGGCACGCGTAATCTCTGTTTTACCAACAACCTTCATACGTTCATTCTCTTTTACAACCATAAAAGGGAAATCAGGAAGATTACCTCCAGGCAACGACAAAAGAGAATCACCTTCTGCATAAAATACAGAATTAGAATTACCATCAACATATGTAACAGCAACATGATTATCTGAAGTATTCCATTTATGTACACCAAAAGCTCCAAAACTCGAAAGCTCCGGAATCATAATCGTCAAACGAGGTACACTATTCTCTATTACATCCATCTCTCTTTCAGATGAGCATGACACAAGAATATCACGCAAAGTCTGACCGTTTTCTATTATTTTATCTTTTACAAAGGGATAGAAAACATCATAATCTTTATCATACTGCTTTTCTGCCTCCTGTTTCAGGAAGGCTCTTAATGCAGAACTTTTACTAACAGCTACTGAAAGAATCTTTGCAAAAGTCTTTTGTGCTTTACACTCATTAACTTTCTCCTCCTTAAGGGGCTGTCTTACATCGGTTCTCTGAAAATCAGAAATATCTGATTCACAGGCCGACAAAAAACACAATAAAGCAACACTCAACACAATTAGTAATGGGGTTGTTCTTAATTTTCTCTTCATTTCTTTTTGTACTATTTCTTTCTAAACAGCTCACTCTCCTTATGAGCTTATCAACATGTAAAGATAGCCGGGAAACTGTAGCGAAATGCAGAACTATCCTGTGAAGCGTTGTAAAATGATAATTACCTGTTCACAAATTATCAATTAACATCATACTGTTTCGCGGGTGCAAAATTATAAAATAAGGAGATTGCCCGAACTTTTTTAACACAGTTTTACCTTCCGTACAAACGTATGCAGCACGGTTTTCACCCTGCTGCTTGATATATTGTTTTGTGCAAAAAAAACGATTACGGCACAATCGCGATCAGGTTACGGCGTAAAGGCATTACGATTACGATGTAAAGGGGGGTACGTTTACGGCGTAATTGAATTGCCATTACGATGTAAACGCGCCACGATTGCAGGGTAAAGCCAACGGGATTACGACGTAAAGGCAGGGGTTTTTAAGCGTATTGGAAGCATCTGTAAACCAACATGTTACAAATATATAAAAATCAATTACAGCACAATGGGGCTTTAAACAGGCCGTAAAGGCGCGGAAATTACGCCGTAAAAGCAAACCGTTTACGGCGTAATTTGTTTTTAAGCCGTTTTCTGAACAAAATAATTGTCTGTAAAAGCCATTTTCGGGGAATTGTCGTTCTGCGCTATGCCGGGCAGCACAAGCATGGCATTATTAAAAGCCGATGCTGCTGAATCTGTCTAAAAAACTCGGATTCCATGCAGCACGAGCATGGCATCATTGGAAGTCGATGAGGAACTCGGTAATGCTTGCGCCCTCGCTGAGGTTCAGTTTTTTGCGCAAACGGTGGCGTGCACCTTCCACACCGCGCACCGTAAGACCCGTAAACAGGGCCATTTCCTTGGTCGAAAGGTTCAGCCTGAGCAGGGCACAAAACTTCAAATCGGTTGTTGTCAGCATAGGATAACGCTCACGCAGATTGCGGAAAAAGTTGTTATGCGTCAGGTCAAAGTTCGTACGGAATACCTCCCAATAGGCCTGATCGTCGATGGTTGCGCCGTAAAGCATGGCCCTCAGCTCCTTATCCATTTTGGGCTTACCGCCGTCGCGCCGCAGAATTTCCTGCCTGAGGCCCGTCAATTGCTGTTTATGAATGGCGGCATCTATTGACAACGATGCCAGCTCGCGGCTCTTATCCTTAAGCTGTTCTTCGAGCAGGGCGCGCTGCTGCTGCTCTATAATGCGTTGCTGCCCGGCCATTTGCAGGTTCTGTTTGGTTTGCATCTCCGCAAGTTTGCGTGCCTGTATGCGCATCATGCGGGTGGTACGCCAGCGTATTGTCAGGTAAACGGCAAGCCCCAGCAACAGCAAATACAACACAAAGGCAGGCCACGACAGCAGCAACGGGCGCGGGCGGACAAAGGCATACGTACACAAGCCGAGCGTGCGACCGGTGGCATCAACCGCCCTTACCGTAAGGCGGTACGAACCATAATGCAGGTTGCTGAACGTGCACAGGGGCTTTCGGGTTTCCATGCGGCGCGCAGAGCCACTGCCTTCAAGCTGCCATACAAAGCGCAGAGCCTCGTTATCGTAGTTGGGGAACGATGCCGTCAGACTGACGTTGCTGCGCACGGCGGGTTCGTTACCGATGAGCGGAACGCGCCGTTCCTCGCCCGTAGCCATCATGGTTGTTGCACCAACAAGGCGCAACTGCCCGTAAACGGTTTGCCGTGAAAGGCGCGAAAGGTCAACCCTGCCCACACCACCGTTCAAACAAAAAAAAGTATATCTGCCGTAAACACGTGTGCGATTGGCATAATCGCTGCAGGTGAGGCCGAAAAAAGCCGACGGCAAATCGTACAGTTTGCGAAATTTCCCTTTATAGTATTCAATATACATGTATCCCCTTACGGTCGACAGCCAGTAGTGATAATTGTCGACCGCTGTTGCCGACAGGATGTTTTCGCGTGCAAATGCTGCCATGGCGGCAACCGGAATAAAGCCTCCCGGGGGCGAGGGTGTGTAAATATTGCGGCCGTTGGAGAGCATGATGTCGCCCCGAATCTTCACGACAAATATCTGGCTGTTGGCATTTTCGCGCCCCAACTGTGTATAGCATTGCACGCCGATGGCACGGCTGAGGTCGCCGCTCAGCTCAATACGGTACACGCCGCGGCTAAGGTGTGTGGCCCATATTACGCCGTGGGCATCAATCTCAAACTGCTGAACAGGCTCTGAAAAACCCTGTACGGTATTGCGGTATTGCCAGCCGCCGTCGCGGTTTTCATACACCGTGAGGTTACCATAGCTGGCTTCAATAAGAAAATTGTCGCCGCGGTCGGTATGCAGCAACCGCATGCACGTGCTGCCTGTATTTTGACTGCCGCCCACCTTTCCCGACGAAACACCACTGATGATGCGCGTACCGTAGTTGTTTCCGGCCACTATCCGGTTGCCGAAAAGCCCTATATGCCAGTTCTGTCCCGTCGTTCCGGCTACATGATGCAGGCCCGAAGCGTTGTTCATTACAATGTTCTGGTTCGTTGCAATATACATGGAGGCGGGCAAAATACATATGTCGTACACCATGCCCAACGGCGTGGTGGTGCTGCTTAAAAGTGAGAAAGGCGAGCCGGTATGCACGAGGGCAATGCCCGTATCGAGCGCAACCCAAACGTTATTGTTGCGGTCGGCAAACAGCCCCAGCACGGTATTGTTCTGCAGCCGTTGCGTCATGTTGTAATGCCAGCGCAGGCGTCCCGAGAGGTCGAGGCCGTAAATGCCGTCTTTAATGGTGCCTATGACGAGGGTTCCGTCGCGTGTAACAATGGCGCGGTTGGCGTTGGCGGCGGCAATTCCGGCGTTTGTCTCACCGCCGAATCGTTCAACACGCCCCTGCGAAAACACGTAAAGGCCGTGCCCCGACGTAACCAGAAGCACGCGGCCGCCACTTGCCGGCACGGCCGAAACAACATCGTCGTTACCGAGCGATGCCCTGTCGGCAAGGCGTTCGTAGCGTCCTGACGCGAGCTTATAAAGACCGTCGTTAATAAGCTGTGCCCATATTTCGCTGCCTACCCGAAAAAAATACAAAGGCAGATGGAGGCCGTCGTAGTGGGCCGTAACCGTACGGCCGTCGTAATCGAACCACGAACAGAACGACTGAAAGATGACATGTCCGTTCGCCGTGGGCACAATATTCCATATTTCGTCATTGTGGGGGCGGTAGCTTTTCAGCGTTTTCCAAAGCGAATGGTAGATGTACCGGCCGAAGGTATCGCGCTCAAAGTAACCGAATTCCTGAAAACTGCCCACGTAAATACGTCGCCCTGCGGCCATGCACGAGCGCACTTTCTGTCCCGACGGCATGCGCGTGAGGTGCCAGGTATAGCCGTCGAACGACAGCAAACCGGCGTTGTTGCCGAACAACATCAGCCCGTCGGCATCCTGAGTAACGGCCCAATTCTGCAGGCCGGCACCGTAATCGAAAGGTGAATAGTTGCTTACAACAGGCACAAAACCCGCTGCAAACAGCACGTTGCTGAACAAATAAGCGAAAAACGACAACAAAAACCTGCGAAACATACAATGCTATTGAAGATGAATAATTAAAGTATCCCACGTCCCCTCCAAAAGAGAGGCCACCGCCTGCCGGCGATTTACTGATTACTTAAAGCTCAAACGCCGAACCGGGTATGATCTTAACTTCTTATAACTCCTTAACTCTCCAACTCCCTTTTAAAAGCCCTTACTGCCGCAAAAGTATATAAAATATATTAAGTAAGCGAGTATTTTGCCCCCTTTTTTATCGTAGTGGACGCTTGATTAAAATCAAAACATCCTGAAAAACAATTGCAGAACGCAATTCAAACCGACGTATTTGTGCATATATAATATAGTGATTAACAGCAAATTATTATGTATATAGCAGCGAAAACGTACACCATCAAACTATAATAGTAGCC
>CALIIG010000080.1 GCA_938018155.1 uncultured Prevotella sp. | reverse complement strand
GGTAAATTATTTGGCAGTTCCAAATAATTTATGTACTCTCTCTCTCTCTCTCTCTCTCTCTCTCTCTCTCATCTACCTGGCGTAACCGCCGCATTTTTCATTTCCTCATACGCGCGCGCGAAGCGTGGCGTAACCCCAATAAACAAAGGGCTCTCGTGAGTTTCCTTTGTTTGCCTTTTTATGCCCTTTTGTCAACCTTGGCAATAACAGAATAACGATAATTTTTAACCCAATAAATATAGAAAAAACAATGAAGAAAAGAAAAACTTATGTAAAGCCCGAAACCATGCCGGTTCATGCCGGGACGGCGCAGTTTTTCTGTGCCTCTATCCGCCCCAATGCAGGAGCGTCTACCACACAGACAAACTATGACAACAAGGGCGAACACGACGTGGGCACCGTATTATTCGGCGACCCCAGCACCGTAGCACCGGCCAAGAAAGGTACACTCTGGGACGATGACGATGACAACAAGTAATCAATCACAAAAAAATTAACGACAATGAACAAGAAACTGATATTTAGTGCTGCCGCCCTGCTGCTGCTGACGGCAGCCTGCAGCAACGACGACAACAACCCTTCAGGCGACGGCAACGCCGCAAAGGGCATAGAATTTAAGGTAAACTTTGCCGACTACAACGCCGAGCAGGAAGCCGGCGTAACCCGTGCAGGCCACAGTGAGGCACCGCTCGAACAGCAAACCGTTGACCTCGGCAACGGCGTTCTGGCACAATGCACCCTGCAGCGCGACACCACCCGCCAGCCCCGTGCAGCAGCCACCCGCGCCCTGCCCGCCGACACCTACACTATGCTTGTGTACAACGCCGCCACACATGCCTACGTAACCGGCGTAACGGGCACCGTAACGGGCAGCTACTTCTCCCCTACATCGCTTAGCAAGGCCATTGTTCCTGCAGGCACATACGACTTCGTGCTCTTCAACAGCAAGGTAACGCGCAGCGGCAACAACCTCACCGTAACCCGTGCCAATGCCGCCGACGCCCTGATTGCCCGCACACAGCAGGTAGTTACCGCCACACCGCAGAGGCAGTATGTAACCTTTAACATGAAGCACGTGGGTGCCAAGGTAAAGATTAAGCTCACGGGATATATGGACATTCCCGCCGTTAGTGCCACGCTGGCCTCGGTCAACGCCACCGATGTTCCCGCCAGCTCGGTATACGATGCCTCTACGGGCACATGGACAGCCGGTGCCGGTGCAGCCATGACGGCCGCCACCACCTATCCCGCCAGCACCGAACCGAAATTCACTTCCGTTACCTACACCACGAAGAGCAACGAAGACGTAGCCTTTATGCCTTCTACCGACGTATCGAAGCTGAAGCTTACCTTCAACAGCGGCACTATTTATCTGCAGAACATGGCCAACGCAGGCCTTACCTTCAAGCCGGCCACCACACTAAAATTAGACGCAAACGGAGCCTATGTGCTCAACGTCAAGCTGATGTACGCTTTCCTTTATCTGATGAGCGACGGCACTATCGGCACCGTTAAGGAAACCACCTATGGCGGCGGTACAAAAACCCCGATAGCCGTAGTGTTAAGCCGCAGCAAGCACATGGCCGTAGCGTTAAAAAATGCCAACGGAGACGCACTGATGTATTGGGCCTCGGGTGGATATGCCAGCATGCAGACCAATACACATATGAACGGAAATATTGCTGACGTGTTGGGCAGCTCGGCTACAAGCGGAAAGGACGAAACCTGGGATGCCAGCTACAGCACGGGGAGCATCGGTGTTAAAGGTACAAACCCGGCTTTCACGGCTTTCTATGCCGCAGCCCATTATAATCCGGGTGTAACCTATACAGGCTCTCCAGCCCTGACATGGTATTTGCCATCGTACAGCGACTGGGCCCGTCTGTTTTCAGTTTTAGGCTTTGGCGATGAAACAGCATTGTCCAGTCAGGGAACCTATAATTGGTATGGCAATTTAGCTGATATTGCCTTTACCCAGGTGAGTGGTTCATATATCACGGGCAGATGGTTGTGGTCAAGTTCCGAGGGAGGTCCCACTGTCGCTTACGACTTGGGTACAGCTCCGTCGTATGTACACTGGAACACAAATCCAAAGGTCAGTTCATACTCTGCCATGTACATCCGCCCGTTCGTTGAATATTAAATAATAACATTCAGTGCAAGGCATATTTCCTTATATCGTCCTCTCGCAGAAAACCTTACAGGAAGGGGGAACCCACAGTGTAAGGAACAGTGAACAGAGCCTTATATAAAAGGTGGAGGATTGATATAAGGAAATATCGGCAGTTCCTTATACAAACCGTTGGGAACATGTTGTACGAAAGCAAACAGCCTGAACCAAAACATAAACGAAATGATAGTTTTTAAAGTAATAGAGAGCGTCCTGCACATAGGGCCCCGCAAAGGCAACAAGGCCTACAGTGCCGTGCCTAAGTCGACGAACAGGTTTTCGCAGGAGTGGCTCGTCGATCGTATAGTTCGCGAAACCTCACTGAGCGAGGGTGATGTGAGAAATGCACTGATTACGTTGCGCAATATAGTTATAGAGGTGGTGAAGCTCGGCGGCTCGCTCGACCTGGGCGACATCTTCTCGCTGCGTACCGCTGTGCCGTCGAAGATGGAAGAGAAGGAGGAGAATGTCACCGCCGATTCGCTGAAGCGTCCTCGCATCATCGTTTCATGGAAGGAGCCTGTACGCAAAGCCCTGAAGCAGGTTCAGGTAGAGGTGGATAACCCGAAACGGCGCAATATGAAAGCGAAAAAGAAAGACGGCGGAAAGAAAAAAGAAGAAAGCGGAGAGGCAGAGCCATGATTTAAAATAAAATTTTAGGAGTTATGGAGTTAAGGAGTTAGAGGGAGTTAAGACAATACCCTGATTTAGAAGTAAAGAATTAAAAAATTAAAGTAAAAGTAAAAAGGTAAAAGAGTAAAAAGCCTTAATACTGATGCCACGGAATCTATTATAAAAGCCGCATGTGGCGAACCCTAAAAACGAAGACCTTACTTAACGAAATAAACGAAAGTTCTTTTTTACTTCATATTGATTACTCTTTATTACTTTT